>NZ_BAAGIQ010000014.1:0-37419 GCF_054658175.1 Alkalibacterium sp. s-m-28 | reverse complement strand
TCTACAGTACACGGACTAATACTGTAGAAGTGATTTTACATATCTCGAAAAACTTCAAAAAAACGAAGTTTTTTAAACATGCCTTCTTATACTTCTCGTTGCTTTACTGGATCTGTTATAAAGCTGTATAATCCAGACAATGATTGGATTATATTACCTTCATCGACAGAAATCATCATACGAGCAACGAGAAATTTGGGAAACATAATTTTTCATAGATTATTGGGAGTTACCCTATAAAATGTTTTCTAAAAAGAATGGAAGTAGCAGTCTCCCTGGATCAATTCGATAAATCAAGTCCAAAAACAACCATACAAAGACAGATCCTACTACCATGGAATTGAAAGCCATCAAATGCGTTCGTCTAATTAGTTTTGAAGAAGCTTTTGAGCAAACAATATAGGTCACCAGCAAGAGGCTCCTCATTAATCGGTAAAACTGAACATTAATAATGTACATGGGCAGAACTACTAGCATTGCTATGTTGGTCCAGTATACTATATTTACTAGCTTAAGTTCGTCTTTTTTCATAAGAAATTCTGTATAGCGTTCATTTGATGGCGGCATACTTGCAGGTAAGAATTCGTATTTTTTCATTACTATTTTCCGAGACCAGTAAGATAGAACAATACTTGAAAAATGTAAAATCATAGGAATTAAATACCCGAGATTTGTTTGTGTAGTTAGATAGGCCTCAATAACTCTGTTGTCGGCATAATTAAGGAAAATGTCTTGAATGGGTATTTCATTCCCATTTAAGATGATGACACCAGTCAATATAATTGACACCCATGCTAATCTAGTCAATATCTTGTTTTTATCTTTTCCACTCACTAGTACTAATGGGAAATAAAAAACAAAAGCATAATGAAAAGTGATTGAGATAAGCCAAAACATACAAAACTTTATCTTACTTCTGAGTACTGATGACTCTAAATAAGGCAGACCTGCCAGAAGTACAGTAAATGCAATCCAATTCCTGAATTGCTCTGAATCGATAATGATTGCATACATCATATAGAGCCCGAGAACATAATTTACATTGACATCATATCTCTTGATAACAAATTTGTACAGAATGCCTATACAGACGGCTATGACCAGCAGTCTAAAAGTCGTAAATGATAATCCCAGAAAATTTGCGATAATCATGATCAATGAGTAGCCAATCTGATTATTATCAAGCAAACCTCTTTCAATCACATTGTAATAGTTTCTATAATAATTGTGATAATCTGCATGAAAAGAATAAAATGGCCCTGCCCCTGAGAAAATCAGAAATATAAATGCTAGTGTGAGAATGACCCATACCTGATTTGATTTTCTTCTTAGGGCAAAGAACCAGTTGTTTGCCAGAACAAACAAATATGCGATGATAGTCACTTTCACACCTCCTGATCCGTTATTTCTGTAAGATTGAATCTAGTACGTTCCTTAAATGAGTAGATGATGTTCCTTTAGTATACTCAAAATAGACTACATCGATATTTTTTTCGCTGAATTCTTTCTCATATCTGTCCCATTTGGGTGTGCCTCGCCAATCATCGCCTTTAAAAATACGATTAAAAGAAATGGTTTCAGCAGCTTTTAGTTTATCCGTATCATCTTCAACAACTACTTCATCTACATATCTGATTGCGCGCACTATCTCAGCACGTTCTTCGAATGGAATGATCGGACGTTTATTTTTTACACGCTCTACTTCCGCATCGGTAGTAACCCCTACAATAAGATAATCGCAGTTTTCTTTAGCTTTCTTTAAAATATTCAAATGCCCTATATGGAACAAGTCAAATACACCCGTTGTATATCCTACAATTTTAGTCATCTTATCTGTCCTTTCAAAAACATCACATCACCATGTCTCATTATTCAGTCTTTTTTGGAGCACCAAAATAATGAAAGCCATTGACATCCAATTTCTGCTAAACGCAATAGAAAAAGGAACATGTTTTTTCTTGATTTTTCCTATTTTTTTCATCAGTTCAATATCTATATCATATGAAAGATGACTGTTATGTTTAATTTCATTTAAAAATTTCACTTTTTCTTTCAGAGACATTGGATTATCATCATGAAACACCTGTTGTGTATACATGTTCATAATCAGTTTATTGATTTCAATGATCTTTTTGGCTTGAATATCCAGGGATTGATCCATTTCTCCGATAATAGTCCCTTCTTCTTTAGAGGCCATTATCATTGAATCCAGTTTATTTAGATTAAATTTTCTGGACGTTGATAATTCATTTCTTCTATAATGAACATAATAAACACCGGGATTGACCACTATAGTTTTACACTTCTGGAAAAAGCGATAAGAAAAATCAGCGTCCTCACTTCCAAATCTCATAAATTCATTAAACCAGATTCCCTGGTCCAAGATTAGCTGACGCTTGTACATGCCGTTCCAAACATTCATCAGAAGCCCTTTGGATTTCATATAGAAATAGTTATCTAGCTTAGTCTGCTCGTCAAAATATGATCCTTTTTCTAGCGGCGTCGATTTTTCTCTCAAAACTCTTCCTTCAGAGTCTACATCAATCAGCTTTCTTCCAAACTTGATCATATCTGCGTTATACTTCTTTGCTAAGTGGTAGTTATCTTCAACGAGATTTTTTTCAAAAAAATCATCGTTGTCACAAAATGCAATGTATTCTCCACTTGCTATTTTTAAGCCCTCATTACGAGCACCACATATTCCTTTGTTTTCCGGCAAATGAATAACAGATACTCTCTCATCTTCACTAGCAAGTCTGTCGCATATTTCACCACTTCTGTCTGTGGATAAATCATTTACTAATATTATTTCAATATCCTGCATGCTTTGATTACGTATTGACTGCACCGCTTCTTCAAGAAATTCTTCTCCATTATATACGGGCATGATTACACTTACTTTAGGCATATCACTAGTCCTTTACTTGTTTTATTCCTCAATATAGTCCAAAACTTTTCGAGCTACTTTTTCGGTTGCCGTACCGGTTTCAAAACTTCCTTGTTCTGAATGATGACGACGAACTGCTTCATTATACTCTTCCTGATTAAAATATTCTATTGCTTCTGCCAATTCTTCATTTGAACTTGCAATTTTAAATGGCCACCTTTCAGGCGGTGTAAAAAATGACCGGTTTTTTTCATAATCTTCCAAGTCTGGAGCATAAACAAAGCAAGGCTTTCTAGTCAACGAGAAATCCCACATAACGGATGAATAATCGGTTATCAGGACATCAGTAGCCTGGAGAAGCTCTTGTAAATCATCGTAACTGGACACATTTATAGCATGCTCAAAATTGATTTTATCGTCTAGATAATAATGCATTCGTGTCATTACAACCCATTTTCCACCGAATTTATTTTCCAGTGCACGAGTCACTTCCTGAAAATCGATCCACTCGTAATATGAAGCATCATCATCTTCTTTTCTGTAAGTAGGTGCGTAAAGGACAATGTTCGTTTCCGGATCTACGTTATAGTATTTTTTCACTTTCATAATGAACTCTTCGTTTTTTTCAAATAAAACATCATTACGTGGCATACCTACTTCAAAAAACTTTTCTTTACTGATTAAGTGGTTTTCTGACTTCGTTTCAGTGAAAATCCGACTGCTTGAAACAAAAATATCCAACTCTTCTGAAATCCATTCTAACTTTTTAATTTGAAAAGGGGTTCGATTGTATGAAACACCTGTTTTTTTATATGCTCCCCCTCCGTGCCATGTATCAATATATCGCTGTTTACTTCTAATTGGAAGATACGTAGGCAAAGATGCATTGGAGATAATAACCTTGGCTGTGAGCATATTGTAAATGAAGGTTAAGCCCTTGTTATTAATCTGCTTGGTCCCTTGGTCCAAATCCTTATTCTTAGTGTCTTCCAGTACCCATACATGTCTTAAGTTACTTGTATTGTCTAGTAAGTAGCGATAAACATATTTAGGGTTACAATTAAATTTTTTCCCACCATAAGACATATATATTACTTTATCTTTCTGTACTGGAAAAATATAAAAAAGTTTAAGCAGTAGTCTAGTTAAATAAATTGTTACGAACTTCATTTCATTTCTCCTCACTCAGCTAGATTTATTACAAATGATTCGTACCATTTTGCTGTTGCATCAATGTCATATCCAGCCTCTTTTATATCCCCGAGATCAACAGGCCACCTTTTATCTGCGCCTAGTACTGAAGCAGCTGCTGATGTCCAAATACTATTATCTTCTTCAAGAGAAAAAACATTAACAAAAGGAGTAAATATCGCTTCTTCAGGAATAGAAGAAGCTACAATAGACGGGAGTCCACTTGCCTGAGCTTCAACCACCGCAATCCCTAGTCCTTCATATAATGAGGGGAAAAGAAACAAATCCATAGCCTGATATAGTAGTGCCGCATCGTCTCTGGAGCCAAGAAACATTACTGAATCAGATAAACCTTCATTGACTACCTGTTGCTTAATCTCAGGTAAAAGCTGCCCTTCTCCAATGAGTAGAAGAACAGCTTCAGGCACTACTTTTTTTATACTACTAAATAGTTCAACCAGTCTTTTATGGTTCTTAGATTCATGAAACCGACCAATATGGCCAATTACTTTTTTATCTGTTAAACCTAAATCTTTTCTGTATGTTTGTCTCGTTTTACTGTTAAAAAGATACGTTTCAGCATTAATCGCATTTTTCATAACATAGAAATCAGGATTAAGCACAGTATTTTCTCCAAACAGCCATTCTCCTGCATAGATAGAACAGGCTAATTTGTAATCTGAATGAGTCACTATGTTTCTCTGGAAAAATTGTCTTGCTCTTCCAGCTATACCGCTGCCGGAAGATACACTGTGACTGTGAGCAATAGTAGTCAATCCAAATTCTTTTGCAATTTTTAAATATATGGATGCCGTACTTCTGACATGGCCGTGAACAACTTTATATTCCGGATGATTACTGAAAACAGTTTTCCAGGCCTTCACATACGACAGGTGATTATACCCTTTATACTTAGGGACCCGATATACATGAGCTCCAAGCTCTTTTACTTCTTTTTCATAGAACCCTTCGGCGTCTGAGTGAACAACGAAATCAAACATAATTTTTTTACGATCAATTTTTCTCAAGAGATTAATCACTAATGATTCAGTTCCTCCATGATCGAAAAAACCCAAAACATGAAGTACTCTCAATGGTTGACTACTCACTATAGATTCTCCTTATACCAGTTTATTGCTTCAGTGATTCCTTTTTCAAAGTCCCAGTCAGGAGAATAGTTAATCATCGCTTTTGCTTTAGAAATATCAGCGTTACTGTGCTTGATATCTCCAGCTCTGTCTGGTCCAAAATGTGGTTCTATTTTTTTGTCCAGCGCTGTCAACAGATGATTGTAAATATCTATCAGATACTCTCGGCCTCCGTAAGCAATATTAAATGCTTCCCCAGCAGAAGACGATGGAGCTAAACAAGCTTTTAAATTTGCTTCAATTACATTTTCAATATACGTAAAATCTCTACTTTGTTTCCCATCGCCATTTATAGTAGGCTGCTCATCTTTTAAAAGCTGACTAATAAATTTGGGCAACACAGCAGCGTATGCACCATTAGGATCCTGTCTTCGACCAAAGACATTAAAATATCTCAAGCCATATGTGTCCAAGCCATATAACTTGTGATACAGTCTTGCATACTCTTCGTTGGATTTTTTAGTCAAAGCATATGGAGATAAAACATGTCCTTCTCTTCCTTCTCTCTTTGGAAGTGTCGGCTCATCTCCATAAACTGATGAGCTGGATGCATAAACAAATTTTTTTACCGAGTTACGCACAGAAGCTTCCATCATATTCAATGTCCCTTGAACATTTACGTTCTCATAATGCTGAGGCATTTCTATACTTCTAGGCACACTACCCCATGCAGCTTGATGCAGGACAAAATCCACGCCCTCTGAGGCTTTAAGGCACGTGTCAAAGTCTGTTATAGATCCTTCGATAAATTGAAAATTTTCATCATTGAAAAAAGGCTGGATGTTGGACTTGTGACCATTAGATAAGTCATCAAGACAACGTACGCTGTACCCTTTTGCGAGAAGAACTTCAATAAGATTGGATCCTATAAAACCTGCTCCTCCCGTTACCAGGAATATACTATTCTTATCAAATTCAAGATGTTGGTAGCCCATTATAATACTCCTTCTTATAATCTCCAGTAGTTGAAGCCATCTGCTTCAAAGCTTTCTTTGTCTAATATACTTTTGATGTCAATTAATACTTTCTGATCATTCGGTACATCTTTATACAAGGTGTTTAAGTCATCCCTGTTTAGTTTCATGTACTCATCATGACCAACAGCAACAATTAGTGCATCCATATCTTTAAATTCATCCAGTGAGTTAAGACTGAATCCATACTCTTCTTCAACTTCACTTCCATCAGCAACTGGATCGACCACTAAAGGAGTTATGCCATATTCCCGCAACTCTTCTACAATATCAATGACTCTTGTATTTCGAGTATCAGGGGTATTTTCTTTAAATGTAAATCCTAGTATTCCGATTCTAGCCTGTCTTATCATAACATCTGCATTAATCAGTTTTTTAATGACATTTTCAACAACGTATTTGCCCATATCATCATTGATTTGTCTCCCGGAAAGAATTATTCTTGAATGGTAGCCTACTTGCTCTGCTTTATATGTTAAATAGTATGGGTCCACACCTATACAATGTCCACCTACTAAACCTGGGGAGAATTTAAGAAAATTCCATTTGGTCCCAGCTGCCTCTAAAACAGCTTTAGTATCAATATCTAATCTATTGAAAATGATTGACAGCTCATTCATAAACGCAATATTAATGTCGCGCTGTGAATTTTCAATAACTTTAGCTGCTTCTGCAACTTTTATTGATTCTGCTTTATAAACACCTGCATCTACTACTAGTTCATAAACTTTAGCAATGGTGTCCAACGATTCTTCGTCTTGACCAGACACCACTTTCGTTATTGTTTCCAGCCGATGAACTTTATCTCCTGGATTAATTCTTTCTGGAGAATATCCGACTTTAAAATCTTCGCCTGCTTTTAACCCAGATTCTTTTTCCAATATAGGTACACAGATATCTTCTGTCACTCCTGGATATACAGTAGATTCATAAACAACTATGTCTCCTTTTTTCAACTGTTTACCCAGCGTCTTACTGGCAGCTTCAAGAGGAAACAAATCAGGAGTATGATCGGATTTAACTGGTGTAGGCACAGCAACAATATGGAAACTTGCTTCCTGCAATCTTTCCGCCTCAAACGTGAAGTCAACTGTAGTCTTCGCTATTACTTCGTTTCCAACTTCTTTTGTCGGATCGATTCCCTTTTTGTATAAGGCAACTTTTTCTTCATTTACATCAAACCCAATAACTTCAGCTTTTTTTGCAAAAGCTACTGCTATAGGCATACCAACATATCCTAAACCTATAAGAGAAATTTTTGCCTCTCTATTTAAAATCTGATTATACATATCCATTTTCCTCATCCTAACTCTTCAATTATTTTTTTATATTGATTAAAAATAAGTGTTCTATCAAACTCATTTTCCATTTTAATTCTACCTTTTTTACCCATAGCTTCTTTCTGTTCGTAACTTAAATGCATAAACGCTTCAACAGCTTTTTCTAAAGCAGTCACATTCTTAGCTTCAAACGCGATACCAGTTTCCCCATCGTCTAATGTTTCAATGCATCCAGGGACATTTGAAGCGAGGACGGGTCTACCTGCCGCAGCAGATTCAAGGAGGACGTTCGCCATTCCTTCATGATAAGACGGAAGTATGGTTGCGTGAGCACTTGCTATGAATGGACGTACATCTTTCTGCGTTCCCAAATAGTCAATATACCCCTCTTTGTCTGCTTTTTCAACCATTTTTACATCTTCTTTCAGACTTCCATGACCTATAATTTGAAATATGATATCTGGGTGTTCTTTTTTCAAGTACTTAGCTGCTTCAACTAATTCATAGATTCCTTTGTCTTTCATTAGTCTTCCAATATATAAAAAAGTTAGATTCTGAGATTCTGGAGGATAAGGTTTATAATCGTGGTAAGTCAAAGAGACTCCAGAACCAGGTGTCATATGAACTGGCGCGTGTACCATATCAAAATTTTTCAGTTTATTAAGAATTGAATTATTCTGAACCATCAAAGCACTAGCCTTTTTCACACCATTACGGTATAGAAAACTGGTGATTGTTCTTAATACCCCAGGATTTTCCATTGCTGTGCCTAATCCAGTAATCATTGGAATATACGGGATCTTTAATATTCTTGATGCCATACCACCATATATATTCTGCTTAGTAGCATATGTCAACACAACGTCAGGAGATTCAGCTTTGAGAATTTTTATATTCTCCTCAAGCAAGGCCAAATCCTTGAACGGATTTTTACTTCTTTCTTCTATTTTTATATTCACAATTCTCGCTCCACGTGTTCTGAAGTATTCCACCTCTTCGCCGTAAGGTACAACAATGGTAACTCTATATCCCTCTTGCAGAAATCCGATGATAATCTCTTTTCTGAGATTATATGTATAAGAAGGATGATTTGAAAATATCAATATCTTTTTCATGCTGGCCTCCATAATTATTACATGCATTTTCGCACTATTTCCTCTTAATTATAAAGCAAATCACTTTATTTTTCATTCTAATTAAGGTTTTTTTAAGTTACAGAATAATTACTTATATTTTAAAGAGCACCCCTTCTTAACAATGTAAGAAGAGATGCTCTTTAGTTATTTTTAGTGCACTGGAAAGGCTGTAGAGCCCCAGTTGTAATTATTTCTTAAGTGAGAAACAAATGCTGTTGCCTGATCTTCATAAATAAAGCCTTCGATAAATATTCTATAATAATAGTTATTCCGGGAAGACATAATCTGTCTGCTTCCCCAACCATTTGCAGCAAAGTAAGACTCTGCTCTATTGACATGGTTAGGAGTATTAAATGTTCCCGTTCTTACAGTGTAATGAGGTGTAGAATCAGTAGATTCTTGAATAATTGCAGCCCATCCAAGTGCCTGCATAGCTGCTAAGCCATTTTGAGCACTAGCATAACCATTAAAGAATCCAGTTCTTATTCTGTACCTCCCATCAGAACCTCGCTCAATTCTAGCTGCGTAACCACTTGAAGAAGTGAACTCACGCAGTGCTCTTTCAGCTCGTTCCTGAGTATTAAAGAATCCAGAACGTACACGGTGCCTTTGAGTACTGTTTCCAGTGGCGACCATTGATGCACTCCATCCTCTTTCTCTTTGTAACTGATCAATCACACGCTGTGCACCTGCTTCGCCTATGAATTCTCTGGTTGATTCTATTCTTCTATATGAGAAGGGTGTCATATTATTTTCTCTTTCAATTCTATAAGAGAACGATCCATTTGCAGCTCTCAGCTGGTTAACTCTTTGTTGAGTGCTAGCTTTCCCCAAGAATGTTCCTGTTCTCACGTAAAAATTACCTGTGTCAAATCTAGTCAAATCGAACTGGTTAATTATTCTTCTAATTGCAGCAAAATAATTTGGATCTGTTGCATACCCTCTTAATCCACCGTTATCCAGAACATCCCATACTGAAGTGGTTCTGCTTCTCCAAGTACCGGCGTAATAGTTTCTGTCCCAGGATAATCCTCTTCTCATAAGGTTTGCATAATCTTGCAGGGATGCATCATAGGATGGGTATTTTCTAAATCTTTCCAAAACATCTACTCTCACGCCACCTAGAACTTCCCATGTCCACATTAATGTAGACTCTCCATTATGCGTTCCTTTAATTCCAAATAAATTATGGTATGGAGGACTGGCCAGTGAACTACGACCAAAATTACTTTCATGAACTGCTTGAGCAATCATAAGAGATGGATATAAGGCCTCTTCCCCAGCTTGATTAGCTATCCGGATTGCTCTAGGCGCAATCTCATCTATAAATCCTTGTCTAGTAGAGAAGACGGGTGTAGCCCCACCAGTGTAAAGTCTTGCTCTATCCGTGCTAGATAGCATTGACTCTACTCCTCTTCTGTTGACAGCAAGGCGGGTCCCGACAACTAATCTACTGGTATTTGATACGTGTCTATTCCATTCTTGCAACTGACGCGTACTTAAATTAAATGATCTTGCAATACTGTTAAAAGTATCACCTGATACTACGGTGTATATTCCATTTACATGAGTTCTGGAACTGGATGTTGACATAACAAACATACTCGATTGTAAAGCGGTAGAAGAGTTATTGCCAAATAGCATTTCCTCTATCTCAGTTGAGCGAGGCAAAGCTACGTCATCTTCATTTATGTAATCATCTACAACATAATGAGATGCTGGGATGGGTGCATCTTCATTAGAAGAACTAGCTTCCTCACTTTCAACAGGTAGATTTTCTTCTTTGGGCTGTTCAACACTTTCTTCTATTTCGGATGTACCATTTTCATTAATAGTCTCGTCAGATTCGGGTGTATATGTATCTCCTTCATTACTTAAGAGATCAACGAATTTTGATTCAAAAATAACTGTTCCTTCGTGACTAACAACTAATTGGGAATTTAGATGTTCTTCAAGATT
Organism: Alkalibacterium sp. s-m-28; assembly: GCF_054658175.1. NCBI lineage: Bacteria > Bacillati > Bacillota > Bacilli > Lactobacillales > Carnobacteriaceae > Alkalibacterium > Alkalibacterium sp. s-m-28. Next base: position 26,844 of record NZ_BAAGIQ010000014.1, on the reverse strand, counting down.
TACTGATGGATTATTTTCGTCAATCGTTATGACTTGTTCTGCATCTTCATTTTTCACTTCAACATTGAATAAATGTAACGACTCACCAGTAAGTAAAATCTTTCCATCATTAATGTTGATGTACAGAGGTATTTCTTTAGAGCTTTCTTCTATTCCCTCAAATACTAATCTAATCTCAGAGTTGTTCTCTTTTTCTAATTCTTCTTTTAATGTTTCCCCCAACTGACTCTCGGCAATGGCAGTTATTGATGGACTTGCAACATTTAACAGCAGTACACTACTAGCTAGCAGTCCAAAAAATTTATTTTTTTTCATTTTTTCCTCCATTTATGTATATTATGACATCGTCACCCTGAAAGTATAACACAGCTTTGTAATGAATAAAGGTACAAAAAAAGATTGAAATATTTAAGACACAAACATTTCAACCTTTTGTAACATTTATTAATTACATTATAACTGTATGACTTTAACTGGAATGTTATATCCTTTCAACTGTACCCTCTGGTTCTCATACCATTTTTTATTAGTCTCTCTTAATTTGGTAAGGATAATTACTTCATCAATGGCATCTGTTTCAGCAGGTATATCAGTGAAGTTAGTATATTTAACAACATTTTCAGATAGAGTCTTAAATAAGGATTCAAAATGATTTTCTGTGTCTTTGTCGTATAACACTATTTTTTTCTGTCTATACGGAATGTTAATATTAATTTTAGCTTCTTCAAGCATTTGATTGTGGTCTTTACTGTATAAATGAGTTAGTTTAACTATTTTATCTGATTCTTCTCTAGCATAATCAAACAAAGCTGAAATACGATTGTCTGCAGCCAAATTAATTAAGGCAATCAGCAATCCTAAAATTAATCCTGCCCCAACTCCAATAATAGAAAAGATAATACTATCTCTAGCAAGCTGCCTTAGCGACAAACCACCCGTTGTCCCGTTAAACTCGTAATCTGTAAAATCTCTCACCAGAACTTGCGGCTCCTGATCAATGTAATAAATATTTTTATTGTTAATTACTGGAATAATACCTTGATCTATAGCATCCATCACTATATAACCTAACTCCAGACTTTCTTCTAGAGAACCTCTCTGAAAGTGCAGTTCATAAATACCAGAATTACCTATGTTTTCGATATGAACAGCGAATTCGATCGCTGGAGTCAGTTCTTCACCTAACTCACTTTCAATATATTCAAGTACTTTCACATTTCTGAATACTTCTCTCATGAACGTTGTATTTGCTATAGGTTCATGGTTCTCGTGTTCTACATATATACTTAATTTATATGCATGTGGCAATAGATACTCTTGCATCTGCCTAATCTGAGGTTCGGTGAAAAACTCCAGTGGCCACTCAGACATTTCCTCAAATCTTTCTTCGCTAATTAAATTGGCTCGTTCTATGGACGAAGTATTTGGACTTGGTTCTTCAACCGTTAAATGATCATAGATTACAAAACTTATCGCAGCAAGTGTTGCAACTATAATTGTAGATAAAATGATTTTCTTATTGTGTATCAAAAACTGAAGCAAATCTCTAAATTTGATTTCATCTTTCATGCAGCACACTCCTTCTATCTGAATATTTTTATATTTTGTGGCAGTACCAAATCCTTCTCTTCTTCTTCAAGACCTTTAGAAGATACTTTATCAAATAATACTTTCGTAGTCTGGAATAGTATCTTAATATCCATAATCAAGCTATAATTCTTGATGTACACTAAATCAAAGTTCAACTTACTGTTAAAATTCGTCGCATATTTTCCATACACTTGAGCATAACCTGTTATTCCCGCTCTGACATTGTGACGCAGATCGTAATAAGGGTTTTCTTTAACAAATTGCTCAACGAAAAACGGCCTTTCGGGTCTTGGCCCCACTAATGACATTGTACCATTGAGTACATTAAAAAGCTGAGGCAATTCGTCTATTCTCAAAGCTCTTAAATACTTTCCGATTGGTGTCACCCTCATATCATTGGCTGTTGATAATACTGGCCCAGTATCTTTTTCTGCCGTAGCAGACATTGTTCTGAACTTATAAATGTTAAATTCTTTCTGATTTTTAGTTATTCTTACTTGCTTGTATATAACCGGCCCTTTAGAAGTAAGCTTTATCACAAGCACAGCAGCTAGCATCAAGGGTGATGACAACGTAATTAGAACTAAAGCCACTATGAAATCAATCATTCGTTTAACCAAGTCAAACTCAGGTGAAATTGAAAAGTTGGAAAGTTCAATTACACTTTCATCTTCAATATTCATAATATTAGGATTGACTAGCACTAAATGCTCAAAACTTGTATTGACAAATATACTCTTTTTGTTACGTATAAGTAATTCATAAATTTTGATGCGTTCACTGTGCTTGATACTGCTAGCTAGATAAACAATATCAGTTGTATCAAGATATTTGCTAATATTACTATAGTAGTTATCAAGTACTATAGATGTTACCTTGTGTCTTCTATTCTTAGCATTTTCAAAGTTATGAACTGTTTCCTTAATATGTGTTTCTTCTCCTACAACCATTATTTTTTTTGTTCCTGCTATCTTCTCATACAGCTTAAACACAATTATTCTAAAAATAAAGAGTATAATTGTACTTAGTACGAAACTCAATGCAATGACTGACCGCGGAAAACTAAACCATCTTCCAAAGAAAGTCATGGCCATAACCATGATGGTCAGAATAACTTGAATAATAGTAGTAATGAATAATAAATCCATAGTCGATTTATTATAAAAGATATAGACTCCGAAGACTATATTCAATAGCACAAATGCAGCTAAAATATAAACTCTTCCACTTTCATAAGCAATATAGTTGAAAAATGGGATCCTACCTTTATACCTAAAATAAAATGATAGAACTATAGAGAAATGATACAGCACTACTTCAATTATTCCTATAATAATTTTTTTTGTTTTATCAAAGCCTTCGTTGGATTTCAAAATATTCTTCCTTTCTAGTGTAAGAATCGCCCGGTGACGATTTATAATATATTAGTATTAGCAGAATTAAAAACCAATATGATGACGAAAGATACCCACCTTTTGCAAAGTTAAGTAATAAAAAGACTAATCCTAATCCTATATTACTCTTAAAAAGGAAAAGATTGAACCCTCCAATTATAGCTAGTCCAATCACTCCCATTTCTGTTATGGCATAGGCGTAATTATTCCATAAGTATCCTTGTGAGTGCATAAATCCTACTCCTAAAAGCAAGTTTCCCCTAGTAATGTATCTCCAACTATCAAATAATCGTTCATAGCCTGATGTTTCAGTACCATCTAACAGTTCCACTGTTCGTCTAATAAATGTTGTAAATAGTACGTCTCTAAAAATGAAAACGATGATGACTATTATTAAAGCAGGGAAAATCACTTTATAGTTTACTGAAAAAGCAATATCCTTCTTAAGTATTTTATATACTAAATTAATTAAGAGAATAGTCATCGTAATCACTATTGCACTATATGACATCGTCATAAGTATACCTACGATGAGAAATAAATTAAACATTCTACCTTTATCTAATCTGAAAGTCCCAAATACGTTCACAGATAAAATTGAATTTAGATAATATCCCAGATGAGCAGGTTCTTCAAAAATACTCTTCATTCTAACTATGGGTATATCTCTTCTAAATAAGTGTCCGTCAAGACGAGTAAATCTCAACAAAAAAGCGTAAGGTAGCTCTATCTCCGTATTTACTTCCAGATAAACTGCAGCAGCTATATACGCTCCAAGTAATAATATGACCACTGCCATACTGTTCACTATCAGTAAAAAAAAGGATTTCAGGTTTAGGTCTTTTATCAGATTTGTGATCCAAGTAATGTTTATCAGGTAAAATAATAATTTTATGATGCCTATTACTATAACCCTATAGTTTATTTCCTGACCGGTTAATTCAATTAAAATTGAATGTAAAACGATGACACCGACTAGTATCGAAATCCATTTGATTTGATGGATATAGAGTCTAAATTTCCCCGTCAAAAAAGCAACAATGATGAGAGCACCTAAAATATATTCTGTAAAGGTAAAGAGACCAATCATCCAGTCGCTTAATGTAAAAGATAAAACAACACTTATAAGTAATCCAACTTCGATAGATTTTCGCCTACGTGAATATTGATTCAGCCAAACGTTTCTTACATTAATTATCATACTCAAGGCTCCCTACCTTATGATTACTGCTCATTGAAAAAATTAATAATTTCATTTACTATTCTACCACTAGCCAATCCGTCACCATATGGATTAATAGCTTTTGACATTTTGATATATAATTTTTCATTACTTAATAGGTCATTTAGTTCCTGGGAAACTTTTTCTTCATCTGTACCAACTATTCGTAAGGTTCCTGCCTCTAACCCTTCTGGTCTTTCTGTTTTATCTCTCAAAACCAGCACTGGAACATCAAGTGCAGGCGCTTCTTCCTGTAGTCCACCAGAGTCAGTCATAACTAAGTAGGCTCTATTAATCAGTTTATGAAACACATCAACTTCTAAAGGATCTACTAAATGAATCCGCTCATGACCACTAAGCAAATTAGATACAGACTGCCTAACTATTGGGCTCATATGGACAGGCATTACGAGTGATACATCTTCCCTGGATTCAACCAATTTTTTAAGAGCTTTAAACACGTTGTTCATAGGAATACCATGGTTTTCTCTTCTGTGCATTGTCAAAAGAATCCATTTAGTATCGGGAGACTCATCCATTATCTTTAATATAGGGTGCTCAGATTTTGATTCTTTAGTGTAATGAATAGCATCTATAACTGTATTCCCTGTAACGGTAATTTTCTCTTCTGAAACACCTTCATTTAAAAGGTTGTTTTTTGTAGCTTCGGTTGGCACAAAAAAAAGTTCTGACAAATTATCAATTAATTGACGATTTGCCTCTTCTGGAAATGGGAAATACTTGTCATATGTTCTTAGTCCTGCTTCAACATGACCAATGGGTATTTGTTGATAGTACGCGGCTAATGCAGAAGCAAAACTAGTCGTCGTGTCTCCATGAACTAAAACCATATCCGGCTTCTCTCTTAATAGTACTTTTTCTATACCTTGAAGAACATCCGATGTAATATTTGAAAGGGTCTGATTACGTTTCATAATATTCAAGTCGTAGTCAGGGGTTATTTTAAACACTTTAAGTACTTGATCAAGCATTTCCCTATGCTGAGCAGTCACTATCACTGTTGTATCGAATATATCTTGATTCTTACTTAGTTCCAATATTACAGGAGCCATTTTAATAGCTTCAGGTCTGGTTCCAAAAACAATAGCAATTTTTTTCTTCTTCATTATCATTACTACTCCATCCTCAGCCTATTTCAAAATTGTTCGACAATTAGGCAACATTCTATCATACAATCCTATTTTTTACATTCCAATTAATTAAATTGTCACATTTAAGTAATTGTATTACTAACAAAAGATCATTAGTTAACTTACATATTTTTTATAGTGGAGATAAATAAAATCACTTTATCTTTTAGAGTGATTATTCCAAGGTCTCTTAATTTTTTCTTTCTTATTGGGTCGACATTACTATTTTTTAATCCGTAATAAATAGAAAGTAATTGTCTTTTAACAAATGCCTTCTGAACTTCATTCAGATTTCCTGAACAGTAGAAAGTCTCAAGTGCATTGAACACTTCCAGATAAGACTCAAATGAGCGAACTTTATGCAGGTTTGTATTCTCCGTCATTGTTGAAGCCACTCGGTAGCGGCGATGATAGAACGTTCTGTTCAGATAAGTCATCGTCTGTGTGAGTGTGAATAGCTTTGTCGTGAAATATTCGTCCTCGTGCAGGACCCCTTCAAGGAACATTAGACTGTGTTCGTCTATAAGAGTTTTTTTGACTAAGTACAGACACGGTGATGCGCTGTAAGTCTGACGGTTCTTCTGAAGGGCTTCTTCCTGATTATAGACGTGCTGATGGTCAAGCTGACTGGAGAAGTCATATCGTCCCTCTTTTACCAGAGCTGCATCCCCTTCATAAAACACTTTACCATTAAACCTGACAAGATCCGCACCAGTTTTTTCAAGCTGATCAACCGCTTCTTCAATCGTTTCCGGTTCGATCCAGTCATCAGAATCAACAAAGTAAATATATTTGCCTGATGCAAGAGCTAGACCTTCATTACGTCTCGCTCCCTGTCCTTTATTGTTGTCGTGGGCAATTAGTTTAATCTTATCTTTATATTGATTCAAGAGGTAAACTGTCGCATCTTTTGAGCCATCGTCGATCACGATGATTTCTATATTTGAGTAGATCTGGCTGATAAGAGAATCGATACAGTCTTCAACGTACCGCTCGACATTATAAGTCGGTATGATCACTGTTATTAATGGCTTTGACATGTGCTGCAGCTCCTTTACTTGTTGAATTGTTTATTATAGTCGTTCTGCTACTTAGACTGCTTTACTTCCGCCAGTAGTCGTTTGAGTTCTCCTGTTAAAATGAGTCCAGCAATCCACGCAAAGACAAAGATCAATCCTTTGATAACAAGATTAATGAATAGATTGAACGGCAAATCTGGTAGAAGCAGGAATACACCAGCCTGGATCAATGCCAGAATAAATGGTTTGATCAGGACTTTGAAGAACGTGCTCATTTTATCGTTGAACAGTCTGATCATAATCAGATAGTTCGCCTGAATGAAGTTGAGTGAGAATGACACGACAAGGAACGCTGCTACGTATTCGATCTGTCCTAGAATAACTCCAGTAACTATACCCGTTACATTAAAGATAGTAGATAATACGCCTGATAGCAATAATAGATCGGTTCTGTTGCCTGACTGGAAGATTCCTCCTGTGCTGGATAAGATCATCTGTAACCAGACTGAGAGTGCCAGGATCTGGAAAGTCATGATGCTCCCTTCCCACTGCATCCCGAACAGAAAGAGAATGACCTCTTCTGCAGAGAAGAACAGAAACACGGACAGCGGCAGACCTAATGTAGCCAGTAAGTTCGATATTCTTAAGTACACTCGTTTAATGCGTTCTTTCTCGTCAGCGTAATCGGACAGAATCGGATGTATGACCGACGTAACGACACTGGTCAGCACCTGATTCGGGTACAGGGACACTTGATAAGCTCTGTCGTAATAGGCTAACGCACTGGATGAGTAGTATCTACCAATTAGAAGGTTGTCCAGATTTCGTGAGAAGTAATTGATAAAGTTGAACAGAAACTGATTTTTCGAAAAGGAATAGATTTTCTTAAGTGGTCCCCAATCGAATTTCAGGCTGATTTTTGATTCAGTCTTTATATAGAAGACAATAAACAAGGTAATAGCCTTTGTAGTATTTCCTATAATAATGGCATAATAGCTGAATCCAAGAAATGCCAGGATGATCGAGACTACGCCTGAAACTAATGCTCCGGCTACGGTCGTCAAGTTGACCAGTCTGAAATTCTGTTCTTTTAGAAGCAGAGACTGGGGAACAACCAGGATGCCATAGAAGAATACGGCTATGGCCAGGATCATACTGATAGGAATGAATACCTCATTGCCGTAGAACAAACTCATTGGGTAGCCAAGAAAAACGAATAATATGCCTAAACCAAACGCTATGTATAAGCTGAATGAGAAAATCGAGTTGACTTCTTTTCGGGTCAAGTCTTTATTTTGTATGATGGCCGGTCCGATTCCAAAGTCGGCTAGAAGTTGAAAGAACACTAAAAAGATATTGACCGCCGAAACGATCCCGTATTCGGCTGGCGTCAATATTCTCGATAGAACGGCTTGTACAAGGAGCTGCACGATGACAATGGAGTATCTCCCCATTGCCGTGTACATGATACCTCTTTTAAATTGATCGAACATAGTGCAAAAACTCCTGTCTGTGCGCGTTAATTATGATGTGTTAGTAATTAGTTTCTAAAAAATGACTTGATTTTTGTAAAAGGCTTTGTATATTTAGCCGCAGCCTGATTCCTGGTTTTCATCAGGAAGAGCGCATTCCGGTGGTGTCCCGTCTTCAATTCATAAAGCAGGGCATATCTGAACGGATTCTTCTCGTCTTTCTTTCCGGGAATGATCTTATTCTTACCTATATCGTTCCACAGTTCAGTCAGCCAGTCGACTTTTTCTTCTGTTGTAAGTGGGCAGTCCGGATGAACAAGGTTAGCAGTTTCGAGATAAATGACATTGAAATACTCTTCCGCAATCAGATCCTTGAACTCTTCTGCTTCTTCCCATTCTATCATGAGTGACTCGAATGATTTTGCAATGTTCAGCTCAAGATTGAATCTGTCTTCTCTATAGCGGTTCACTGCAGATCCCTGATGGGTGACATAATGATAGTAGGCCCGTCGATTGACGGTCACTGATTCCAGATACTTGTAGACTTCAATGTTGAAGAGCGCGTCCTGCCCCATTCGCTGATTGGTGAACTTAATATTATTCTTTGTTAGAAATTCCTTGCGGTACAGCTTATTCCATAAAGCATACGGCGAGAAATGATAGAAGTTCCTGAAATGCTTACGGAAGTCTTCCTGCGTATCCATCTGCGGCAGTCTCGGCAGTCTGACTTCACGTGTGTCGAGTCTGCCTGCTTTTTCCTGAGTGTAACCGAAGACAATAATGTCTGTTTCACGTTTTTTGACGAGCGCCAAATTGTCAGCAAGCAATCGGTCACTGAAATAATCGTCTGGATCAGCGAAGTAGATGAACTTCCCGCTGGCCTGCTTCAGTCCTGCATTTCGTGCCGGACCAGATCCCTGGTTTTCCTGATTGATAACGGTGATCAGGAGCGGCTCTTTTTCTGCATAAGCTTCGCAAATCTCTCTTGAGCCATCGGTTGATCCGTCATTTACCAGGATAATTTCACCGATGACTTTTTTCTGAGCCAGTGCCGATTCGATTGCCCGCGGCAGTTGCTCCTTTACATTATAGACCGGCATAATAATGGAAACATCGAACATAAGATGGCGCCCTTTCATAAGGAAGTTTTGAATACAAGGTTGCTAGTGCACTGGATAAAACAATCTTGAGTAATTATACCATAAGGATCAAGCTTTCACATATTTTTCATTAACTCTTAATAATCTTTTAGCTTTTGACTTATTATGTTGGTTCAGGGTGATTTGGCTTGCCAAATGTTCATTTTAATCTTTTTGGGTTTGCTTTTTTGATGAATGGAGTTCACGGGTTTTCTGAGTGATGAACTGCATTCTGGACGGAGTAGAATGCAGTTCAGACTTTACTATGCGCGCTGAACTGCATCGGATACGAATCGAGTTTAGTTCAGCTCCTTTTTTGGAGCATGAACTGAATTCTGTATAGGCTAAAATACAGTTCAGACTTTAATTGTCCACTGAACTGCAGCTTAAAGATTCTCATGGGGTGTAATCTGGCAGGGCCAGATTTTCATCTTAAGGTTTTAGTCTATTGCTGCGTACCAAGTCTAGTTTAGGGCTGAATTTTCTGCTCAACTGCATTTTCGATGATGGAGAATGAAGTTCAGTTCTAACTTTCAGCACTGAACTCTCGTCATTTCTAAGTGAATGTAGTTCAGTGTCGAATTTGGATGCTAAACTACATTATGCAGGCGATAGGATGGAGTTTAGAAGACAGGTGACGTCTGAACTTCACTTGTTCTATTTAAATGGTGAATAATCTGGCGTGGCCAGATTTTCATTATTCAGAATTGCTGAAATCAAGTGCGTTCTGGTCGTGGGGTATGGTACAATAGACACGAGTAAACAAAGAGGTAAACTTTACTAAACTTAACTATTCAATTAAAAGGAGCGAATAACTATGGCAATTCTAGTTACGGGCGGTGCCGGGTATATTGGCAGTCACACGGTGATCGAACTGATCAATGAAGGATATGAGGTGGTCGTTGTAGACGATTATTCCAATTCTAAACCGGCAGTTATTGACCGCATCGAGGAGATTTCAGGAACACGTCCTGTCTTTCATGAAGTCAATATTACAAATAAAGGTGCACTAAAAGAAGTATTTGAAGCCCATGACCTTGAAGCGGTCATTCATTTCGCAGGCTACAAGGCGGTCGGTGAATCTGTTGCTCAGCCGCTTAAGTATTACGACAACAACTTGAATGGCACGATCGTATTAATGCAGCTGATGAATGAATACAATGTCAAAAAGATGGTCTTCTCGTCAAGCGCAACTGTATACGGCATGACAAATAAGGCTCCATTTACAGAGGATATGCCATTGTCTACGACAAATCCTTACGGTACAACCAAGATGTTCATCGAGCAGTTTATTCAGGATCAGTACGTAGCTGACGAAGACTGGAGCGCTGCCCTGCTTCGCTACTTCAATCCGATCGGTGCACATCCTTCCGGTAAAATCGGTGAGGACCCTAATGACATTCCAAATAACCTGATGCCTTATATCACTCAAGTCGCTGTCGGGAAACGCGAGAAATTGTCAGTATTCGGATCTGACTACGATACGCATGACGGAACAGGCGTCCGTGATTACATCCATGTCGTGGACTTGGCGAAAGGCCATATTCGAGCGCTTGAAAAAGTCCTTCAGACCACTGGCGTCGATGCCTACAATTTGGGTACAGGAAAAGGCTATTCCGTTCTGGACGTCGTCAATGCCTTTGAAAAAGCCAACAATGTTGAAATTCCTTATGAGCTTGTCGACCGTCGTCCTGGAGATATCGGAACGAGTTACGCTGACGTTTCGAAAGCTAAGGAAACCCTCGGCTGGGAAGCCTCATTCGGTATCGAAGACATGTGCCGTGATTCCTGGAACTGGCAGAAGACGAATCCGAATGGGTATATGGATTAATCTATAATGAAAAGAACCGCCTGATACGGCTCTCCCTTCTTACTTAGTGAGAAAGAACGTGAGCAGTATCAGACGGTTTTTATTTGTACTTCGATCATGGATCAACGCCAGTTTTCACGTCTTGGTGCCTATTCTTTCATTCAGTAGATAGTATCCCAATCCAGTAATAGTCGGCACGATAAGCGCCAGAATTAAAGTGATTGCTGTTGGTAGATTAGCCAACTGATCGTGAATCAGCCAGAAGTAAAACATCTGCACAAGAAAGATGTGGTAGGATGCCCGGCCAGTCAAAATGAACAGACGGGATAATATGAAATCACCATTAACATTTAACCCCTTCATCCCCAGCATCACCAGAAGCAGCACGTAAAAGTAGGACGGTGCATGCTGACTATGCCAGTACTCTTCGATGATCATTTCCCAGTTAAAATAATGCACGGCTGTGATGTAGATGAAACTAAAGAACGCAGGTCCGATCAACCATTTAAGTTTGATTTTATCTTTAAGAAGGCCAAGCCATACCCCTAATGTCAGTGAAAAGATATGCCTGATGATTAGAAGTCTATAGAGACCTCCGGTGATATCTAGCTGGTAAGCAGCTAATTCTACCACGAGGCTGATGAAGAACAGTGCAATCATCCATTTTGTCGGATGAACACGCATCACACTATAAATGATAGGAACTAGGAGTGACGCCTGCAAGATCATTGGAATAAAGTAGCTACCCGGCCCATACCCCCCTTTTACAAAAGAAAATAATAGATCCAGCGATGGATCCCGGTCAAAGTAAGTGAGCTGGACAATGATTTGTAAAAGCCAGATAAATCCGAACGGTAGAAGCAGACGTTTAACTTTATTCATTATATAGTCTAGTGTCATAATGTCTTTAAGTGTGCTGTAGCCTTTTCTTATAAATGACTGAGCTAAGTTGTATCCAAACAGAATAATGAACACTGGGACGGTCTGCCAGATATAGTAAGGCGCGAGTATAGTATAGAGTGTGCTGTCAGGTAGGGCGTGGATCAGGATGACTGATACGATAGCAAGAGCCTTCAACACATCGATTGCGTTATTTCTTGTTGTCATAATGCATTTCTCTCCTTCATAGAAAAGTATACTCAGTCGGTTAGAAATAGCAATTTTATTGCCTCAACTCGAAAAGGCCAGACAGCTCTCCCTTATTGAGGTTACTATCTGGCCTTTTTAGGTTATTCAGTCTGTATCAGAAGGATCGTAAAGTTTTCTTAGATATTTTCCAGTTCCTATTACAGACCATCTACTTTTCTGTTTTACTTTTATGCATTTAAGAGGAGATGCTTCCCCTTATCTCACCACACTGTTCTTAACCCAGTTCTATGTCGATTGAAGACACAGTTTTATTTCTGATGTGTTCTGACCAGTCACCGGTGACACCCTTCTCATCGAAGGTTCGGCTTTCTCCTGTTTTTAAGGTGATATGGTAGCTCCTCGGGCTGACAGCATCCTCTCCAAATGTTTGTTTGCCAGACGGATTCCTATACGTGACTTTGATATCACTGAACAAGGTGAACGTCACTTTTCCATCAGAAAAGAAGTCTGCCGGCAGTACGGGAGTCAGTTTGAACACCAGCTCCTGGTCTTTCAGCCTGAAAGGCGTTTTCCCTATAAAGAGCTCGACCCACATATTGAGAAATTCAACAGTTGATCCGCTTAGTCTCGCGACGAATCCTTTCCCATGAAGCGTCTCATCTGGGTTGGCGCTGCTAGCGATAAATGATGAGTTTTCCAGGATACTTCTGCCGTATACTTCGGGATCGTTAAACACGACAAGCCCTGTTTTGATTTCTTCAAAGAATTCATCGTACAAGCCAACTTTCAACAGTTCCAGAAGATACTTGTAAGCCATATGAAGGAAGACCGATTCGTTTTCTAGCCAGCCTGGCGTGAAGAATTTCGCCCGGCCAAGTTCGATCGGCTCATCCTTAATGCTTGCACTCGTTTTATACATGCCCAGTTTCCGGTCGTACAGATTCGACTCTCTGACTTTTCTATACAAATCACGCGCTTCATCCGTATCTTCTGACAGTTTCATCTTCTTGACGATGCCTTCCAGGAAAGGGGTGACCGGATAAGGCGTCATGTTGATAATTTCGTTGTCTATGACTTCCGCGTCGAAGTAAATATAGGTCGGAACGACGTCTGTGTCTAAATTCTCGACTGCTTCGATTGCCTTGTCGACGAGAGATTTAAATTGAGCGACGAGGTCTGCTGCTGTTTCCTTATTCACTGATACCACTTGATGTGTATCGACCTCTACTAGTGACTGACGGTAGTTCTCCCGAATAGCGGTCAGTTTCTTCCAGGCAGAAAGATCCAATGTACCAATCTCTTTAATCGTCTGTCTTAGGTCAAGCAGGAATTCTACAGCTTCTGCCGGCAGCTTGACTGCCTGCAGGTGTTCAATGGCATCCAGACGGTCGATCATGCGTTTTACTTCATATAGTTCAGACGTGCCTGCCCCGAACATTCCTGGCAGGCCATTCATTGCATCGTTCCAGCCCGGCTTGCCGCCTTCCATCTCGATCCCCAGTCCATACGGTGCGAGTGTAGAGAGCTTGTTGCCGGCTAGAAGGATGAGTTTACTGAATAGACTTGTTTCAATCGGTCTGCCGTTCTCTTCAATCCACAACTCTTTTCCTTGAGCCTGCGCTTTGACTTTCTTCTTGTCTATTTTAACTGCATCATACTGGCGCCAGCCGAGTTTGCCTTGTTTCAGCTTCTTACTTAACGGCTGTACAGATGCCGGACTATCGAAGAATCGGTATGACTCTTCGAAAAAGACGCTGTCTGCCTTATCTGGGAATACTGACAGATAATTGTCCAGGAGATCCAGATTATACGTCCAGTGGTCACTCCAGAATCCTTCCCCGTGTTCGGCTTCGAGTGACTCCGTGCTGGCACTTAAGACATCAGTCAGGAACGCTTCAAACGGCAGCGTCAGTTCAATATGGTTGTCTTCGACAAATGCCTTGAGACTCCCTGGTGTGAAGCCTTTTTCAGATTCTTGGAACCATTTCACCTGTTGCTCCTCAGTCAGGCCATATGAAGTCAGATCGATTGTTGTGTCCCGCAACACATACTTGACTGTCTTGATCGACAATGGATTGTAGCCGTCCAGCTGAATCAGACTCATGAATTGACGGAGATTCCGGTCACCGACTTTCGGTTCAAAAAAGACATCCAGTCGTCTGTTCTGATTCATGTCCCGGTAGTTCCCATTTCCTTGAGAATAGTATTCAGGTGAAATAGAGAAGAAATTATAGTCCCGTTCCAGGTCCCCGTGCTTTCTGGAATAAAGATAGAAAACCTGTTCCGCTTCATCATTTTCAAATACCACAGGGAAGCCGCCACGGATTCCGTTGTCCAGATAATTCTGCTTGATATAGGCATCGAATGCCGGGTTAGCTGTTTGTGTTTCCACTTTTTTCGTCAGTTCTTTTGCCAGACTTAAAGCTGATGATTTGTACCTTGCAAGATTATTTCCATTTACTTTTTCCTTAATAAAACTGGCTGCTTCCTGACGGTTTGAAGTCTGTCCGAATATACTTGTCAAAGTCAACGATTGGCCCACTTCAAGCTCTGCCTCAAATGGTGAAAAAGCGCAGCTTACTTTGTTGGTTCCGATCTGGTGTGATGTCTCCAATTTATCCTGACCGAAAAATCCTTTTGGTTTCTGAAGAGTCAGATTATCTTTGAAGATTATATCACGGTCGAAAATAGGAGAAATAAATGATTCTCCTTCAGTTGTCTGAAGCAGTCCGGTATAGAAATTCCCTATATCGTCCTGATCGACTTTCGCGTCATCTGCAGTACTTCCCCTCAGGAAATAGTAACTGAATTGGTCATCTTCTACTGAAGCATCAAACCAGCTCTTGAAGGTATTGGAAATGGATTTATAGCCTGCATCCCCGACTTTAGCCGGAAACATACTTGCCAGACCGTCCAGCGCATCGATACGAAGAGACTTGTCTCCGTTATTAGTCAATGTGACTTCCCTGACCAGTCCCGGCAAGTTCTGGTGAGGCAATGTGTAGTATACAACTGTCATTTCCAACCCCAGTTGGCTGTGGACATGAGTGAGTTCCAGCGCATTATCTGAAATGATCATGTTGTCTGTGATTCTGTCACTTTCTTCACTGAACGGTTCGTACTCTACTCGTTCGCCATTCGCATCGACTTTGAGGAAGGTTCTAAACCCTTGAGTTGAAACGTACTGGTAAGCTTTGTTCGCTGGTAGGAATTCGAGCATGGCATTATCCTTATGCTCGACGCCGAAGCTGGCGATTCCTTGTCCTCTATTGACATAAAAGGCCCACAAAGGAATGCCGTCTGTTCCTGAGATGCCAGGCAGGAAACTCGCAAACGGACTTGCCTTTTGGTACTGACTTATTTTAAATCGTCCATCATCTAATAATGTATACATGTCTGTCTCCTTTTCTGCGTCTGGCCCTTGATGACCGTCGTTATGCTGTGCGCCGGTATATGAATAGCAGCTGACTCATTATTCAGACTGTGTTCCAGGTCTAAACTGGCGTCCGTTTCATTCAGCAGAACAGTCACAATGGAGTTGTCTGTGTTCCTAAAGGAGACTGTAGACAGTTCACTCGTTGTACACGTTGAAGCGATTCGAACAGCTCCTGGACGAATGTAGCGACTTAAATGTCCGATAAAGTAGTAGGAGCTATTATAATGAATGTCTTTACTTTTGGTATCCACGATAACTGGTGCGTCACAGTAGTTGCCCACATGATTCGGTCCGCCCTGTTCATTTAATACAATGTTCCAGTCAAGGAAGCCTTCAAGCCAGTTGGACATGTCTCCAATGATATTTCTAGCGTATCGTTCACCCGTGTGCCAGGCGCCAAGCTGAACCCCGCCTTCAATACACCCTTCCGTGAAGATCAAGTGCTTATCAGGATACTTGTCGTGGACTTTTGAGAGTTCTTCAAAGTCCTCGGACATATACCAGTGATTACCCACACCCCAGACTAAAGGATTAATTTCATCGTCTTTCAGTACAGCATCTGCTCGTTCAAAAATCAGGTCACGGTTGTGATCCCAGATGATAATCTTACTATCGACTGATTCTTCTTTGAACACATCAGAAAGAGTCTTGACCATCTCGGCTTCTTCTTCTGCCGAGTATTCACACGAATCCCAGACTTGGGTAGCTGCCGGTTCGTTCTGTACTGTAATTGCATCGATCTCAAATCCTTTATCTCTCATCTCCAGGACGTAACGGGCGAGATACTTAGCCCAAAGTGTATAGTATTCTCTCTTCAGCTTTCCGCCATTATTGCGTTCACCGTTAGTTTTCATCCATGCTGACGGACTCCAGGGGGAAGCAACAAGTGTAAGGGGCTGCCCAGCTATTTCCTGAGCTCGTCTGAGCGTCGGAAGCACCCACTTCTCTTCTCTATCCAATGAGAAACTTTTTAGTGTTTCGTCATTTTCCTCAATATAATCATAGTTTTCCAGCGAAAAGTCACAGCTGGCAATATGCAATCGCCCTAGTGTATAGCCAAGCCCTTCATTCTGGTCGTAATAAGCTTTTAAAATGCTGTCTTTTTTCTCTTCCGGGAGCTGATCCAAGGTATATGCTGAGGCCTCAGTGATCGCGCCACCAAAGCCCATCCAGGTCTGATACGTTATTGACGGATCAATAGTCAGTTGAACTTCTTTTCCGCTAGTTTTATTCATGGAAACGGGTTGCCAGAAACTGTTCTGTTCTTTGACCGACTGAACGGCTTGTATTGATTCTTTAGTCATCTTTTCATCCTCATTTCTTCTATACGGTTTTTATATGTCTACTCTGATTTATATTCAAAATAAATGCTGAATTTTGTCTAACTGCTTTTATAAATTTGAAACGATTCATTCCTGCAGTATTATTTATAGTCTTTTATCTTGAAAAAACATCTCAAAGTGATTGACTCTTCTATAAGTCTCACTAAATTTTGCCGCAAAAAAAGCACTATGCTCTACAACACACATAGATGATAGTGCTTCTCCGGACTCTACCCTTTAACTGCTCCTGCAGTGATACTTGAAATGATGTATTTAGACAGGAACAGGAAAGCAATCATAATCGGTACAACAGATATCGCGATGCCCAGATAGATCGCCCCCAGGTTCTGAGCTACGGGTGATCCCTGAAGCTGTCTGATCATGATCGGCAACGTGTAAAGCCTTGGTGACCGGATAATGACCAGCGGGAACAGGAAGTTGTTCCAGGATCCGATAAAGGTGAAGATCCCCATTGTTGCGATCGCCGGACTTAAGATTGGCAGGACTAGACGATGGAACATGTAAGTTTCGCCTGCGCCGTCAATCCGGCCTGATTCAAGAATCGACATCGGCATAGTTGTAACCAAAAACTGTCTGAAGAAAAATACAGTGAATGGCGCTGCAATAGCAGGTATAATCAGCGGCCAGTACGTATCAAGCATTCCCAGTGTGCTGGACAGATCATAAAGCCCAATCAGACCCAATTGTCCGGGAACCATCATCATGACGATGAAGGTGATGAAGATAATGTTCTTCCCTTTGAACTGGTACACTACTAGAGCGAATGCTGTCAGAGCTGAAAAGTAAGAATTCAGTATTGTGACGGACAAGGCGACAATCAGACTGTTTCTGAATCCGAGCCAGATATTGATGTAGCTGTCAAGTATCTGATAGTTGTCGAATAAGGCACTGCTTGGTATAAGTGTAAACCCTCTTAGTATTTCCGAATTCGAGCGAGTGGCATTGATGATCATCATGTAAAAAGGAATAAAGCAGATAATCACTAAGATAATGAGGAAGAAATATATGACGCCTCTGATTGCTTTCATTTTGTCCATTATTTTCTTCCCCCTTTCTTCAATTTAACCTGACCACGGTACATCGTCTTGAATGTAATGGCTGAAAAGACAACCGTGATAATGAACAGACCATACGCAATGGCTGCAGAATAGCCGAAGTTGGCGTAACTGAACCCCTGGTTGTACAAGTAAAGCACCATTGTGTTCAAAGAGCCTCGAGGAGCGCCTCGACCATCTGTCAGAAGCATCGGCAAATCGAAAATCTGAAGTCCTCCGATGATCGATGTTATAAGGACATACAGCAGAATGGGTTTCAGCTGAGGTAGAGTGATTTTTGTGAAAGACGTCCACCAGTTTGCTCCATCGATATAAGCTGCTTCGTAAAAATCCTTTGGAATACCTGAAATACCAGCCATCAGTATGATGAATGTATTACCGAACCACATCCACGCCCCGATAAGAGCGACCCATCCCTGAGCATACGTCGGATTATTCAGCCAGTTTATTGGGCGGGAAATTAGACCCAGACTTAAAAGCATCTGATTAAGTGATCCGAAGTTCCAGTCCAGTAGGATGCTGAACAGCAATGCAACGGATGCTATAGTAATGATATTTGGCAGGAAGAATAAAGCTCTGAACACATTGACGCCTTTCAGCTTCAATCTGATATCTGTAAAGAGTAAAGCCAATAGTAAAGCTATGACAATCTGGACGGCAAAGTTCATTCCCCAGATGCGAATGGTATTGAAGAAGGCCTGAAAGAAGAAATCATCCTGAATCAGACGGCGGTAATTGTCCAGTCCGATGAAATCAGCATTCTCTATTCCACCCATACCCGTATAGTTAGTAACGGAATAGTAAAACGTAAGTAAGATCGGATATATGTTAAAGGTTAAAAATACGATAACGAAAGGAGCGATATAAAGATAGGCTCTCTTTTCAGTAGTCTGCATAATAATTGATTCCTTTCCGTGAGCCATGATTTTTGAACAGAAAGAGGGTGCCAGAGAATCGACACCCCATCTAACTGTGTTTATTAGTCTTGAGGAACGTTAATTTGTGGGAAAGCGTTCTGTACTTCTGCGTAGAATTCCTGAAGCGCTTCTTCCTGGTTCAAGTCACCTTCAACGTATGCTCCGACAGCTGATCCAAACATCTGGTCCAGACGCTGGTCGTAACGTGTGATGTGGCTTGGGTCAATGTTTTCAGCTTCAGCAAGGAAGAATTCATAGTGGTTTTGTCCACCTAGGAACTCATCTTCGTATCCTTCAGATACTTCTTCCATAACGCCGATGTGGCTGAGAACGTCTCCTGTTTCTCCTACCCATTCAGTCAGGAACTCTTCATCGTTAACAAGCATTTGGATGAATTCGAAAGCCAGGTCTGCATTTTCAGATCCTTCGTAGATTCCGATCCAAGTTCCGCCACCGAAGTAAGATGAAGGACCGTTTGTTACAGCCCAGTCGCCTGCTGTTTCAGTTGCGTCTGTTTTAAGAACGTGCGGCAGTCCCCATGATGGAAGCGCAACACCGAATACTTCAGTTGTTCCGTCTGAATCATCTACATCATCCAGATCGTCCCATCCAGCATTGTAAGTGATTGGCTCGTTGAATGATGCGAACCATGATGGTGACCATGCTGGTGCAAGAGCAGTAAAGCGGTTGTCTCTTAGTTCACGTGCATAGTCGAAGTAAGACAGGCGCTCTTCAGTCATGTTCAGGTTGTCGTCTTCGTCAACCCATGGAGCCGGGTTGTTACCCATTGTAAATGGTGAGATAGATCCTTCATCCGGGAACAGACGGTAGCCTGCGTCAGCTAGCATTTGTCCAGCTTCCATCAGCCCTTCCATTGTCGCAAACTGTTCTCCCATTTCGTCCGGATCGTCAGTACCGAAGACTTCTTCAGCAATACTTCTGCGGTAGAAGATTCCACCCGGTGTCGTCTGCCATGACAGAGCCTTCATGTTTCCGTCCTGAGAACGTCCCAGTTCCCATACATACTCGACATACTCGTCAGACCATTCTTCGACGCCGAACTCACCCAGATCCATCCAGTAGTCCTGTTCAATCCAGTCCAGCAGGTAAACGATTTCCGCTGTGAAAATATCTGGCGCTCCGCTTCCTGACTCAAGAGCCGGACGTAGCGTGTCTACATAGTTTTCAGTCGGGATGATTTGAAGATCGATGTTTACACCGTGTCTTTCTTCAAATACTTCGATTGGATACTGCAGTTCGTCAGTAAATGAGTTGATGACCAGGTCGACTCCGCCGCTTCCGCCGTTAGAGCTTCCGCTGTCGTTTCCGTTACCACATGCTGCCAGTAGTACTGCTCCACATAATAGGCTTGCTAGTTTCCATGAATTCTTCATTTTTTTCCTCCCAGAAAATGTTTTTTGATTGGTTACCTTAAGCGCTTAACTTAAGGTTAAATAAAAAATGTAGTGCTTATTTATTGCTTACCATAATATACCTGTTTTTGTTATCGTTTACAATACCCTTTTTAAAGATTTTCACCCTCTTTTTGTCATCTTTGTGACAGCATCGACATAATTAAGCGCTTAAATGTTACAGAAAAGGCGCCGTTGCTTAAGTTATGCGCTTAACCGACTGTCGTTTCACCAATGTAACCGGCACCATTTTTCTAATATCCTTATCTGCTTCTTCTGTACTGCTGATCTTGTCCAGCAGCATGATCGCTGCCTGCCGCCCAATCATCTCCTTGTCCTGACGAATGGTCGTCAGAGGCGGGTCGATATGCTGGGCGAGTTTGATGTCATCAAAACCGACTACTGAAATGTCCTCAGGGACTTTCAGACCCGATTCCTTGATCACACGTATGGCTGCAATAGCCATTTCGTCTCCTGCTGCATACACAGCCGTCGGCTTGTCTTCCAGTGACAGCAGCCGGATCATGGCTTCTCTACCACCCGCTTGCGAGTAGTAGCCTCCGTCGACCAGGTATTCCGGTCTGACTGTTAGCCCGTTGGCTTCCATGGCTTCCTTGAAGCCTTCTGCCCGCTGGATACCTGCGTATGTCGTCTGATCCCCCATGATATGAGCGATCTTTTCATGTCCGCAGTCTGCCAGATGATTCACTGCCAGTCGGCTTCCCGACCGGTTGTCGCTGTAGACCGATCCCGGTTCACTCGTCGGCCGGTCGATATAAACGGCCGGTATGGTCATGTTGATGTCCCTCAGCTCGTCTGCACCAAAAGACTGAATGACGGCAATGCCGTCGACTCCCCTGTGCAGCAGGTGCTTATAGGTCTCTTCCTGCAGTCCCATGTGTCTGGAAACAAAGAGCAGGTCGTAGTTGTACAGTTCGACATGCTTTTTGAACCCTTCGATCACTTGACTGAAAAATGGATGAGCCAGGCCGAATCCGAGGTTTTCATCAAACACGATCCCGATGATCCAGGATTTGCTTGTTGCCAATGTTCTAGCAGAAGAATTAGGGGTATAGTGCAGTTCCTCTACAGCCTTCATGATTGCTTCTCTTGCTTTAGCACTCACACTTTTATTATTCAAGGCTTTAGAGACCGTCGCAATTGAATAACCTGAGTGTTTCGCTATGTCATAAATCGTAACCATCTTACATTCTCCTGTCGAAAGCGCTTTACATGTGTAATATACCTTTCTCGAGAAATATTGTCAATAGATGATCTGAATTTTTACAAAGATTTTTTTCTACGTTTAATCCGATTGAATGCTTTATTCATGATCCATTGAGTGATGAATCCGTATAAAGAGATTGAGAAAAACAGTATAAACGCCGGTATATAAGTCAAAACCAGCGCTAGAAATAAAAAGGCATGTATGATAACCAGATCGGATACTGGAGAAACCAGGCTCAGCCAGAATCCTTTTTTTACACTTATCAGAATGTTTTCCTGGTATTCAAGGTAGTATCCTATGGTAAAAGTAGCCGTAACTAAGAGTAAAGCGGTTAAGATTATGAGCGCAGGTATGACTACAGCCTGAATCAAAGGGTTAGGTGGTAAAGCTTGAATGAGACGGCTGTCCACGTATAAGAAAAGAGCTGCTGAAGTAACCAGTCCAAAGTAGATATTTCCGGCTTTAAAGTGAGTTCTATACTCTGATCTGAATTTTCTATAGATATGTGAGTGGTCACCCTGTCTCAGTTTACTTCGAATCATGCTGAAGACAGTTATAGTTGCCGGACCTATCCCCGCAACAATCAGTCCTATTAATGTAAATCCAATCCATAACAGATTGACATATGCCAGAAAAGCAACCCATTCCAAGCCTTTCATAAAAAGATTGCTGGTAGGACGTGTTTCATATTCCATGTGGTCTCCTTTCCGAAACAGTTGCTTGACACAAAGATCACTGCTTCTTTTTTAGTCAGTTTCTTAAGATTGTTTTCTGATCGAAAGTTACACATTAATGTTTATCATTTTTAAGAAAGGGAGTCAACCTAATCTTTGCAGGAATACTGTGTTTACGTTTATTGATTATGTGTTAGTCTGTCTAAATTATAGGCTGGAGACTAAATAAAAAGAGAAGACCATCGCCTTCTCTCGCTTAAATATTGCTATTTCTATATGAATTTAATGGTTATCACTTTCAAGCAGTCGATCTAATCCTATCTTCTTTAGAAAAATAACGAATTTACTTTTCTCGTTTTTGGATACAACAACACCTTCCTGCATTTGCATGAAGGTTGCATTAACGGATCCACCAGCTAGAATGGCCAGCGAAAGTTTCTGAAGTAACGCCAGAAGTACCATAAAACTTCCTGTAAGAGTAAAGAAAGTTGAGTCTTCCGGCAACTGATTAACAAAGAGCCGGTAACTGATTATTGCAATCAGTAACGCAGCTGTAGAAAACAGCGCACCGGGTATGACATTCCTGAATCTTTGAACGACATTTGGTACAAAGTAGTATAGGAAGCAGAACGTGAGAAAAGCGAGCGGTACAAATACTGTCCACCTTCCGGCAGTTGTTCCGGTCGATTGTTGGATAAAGAATACGACAAAAGCGATCCAAACCGCGAAGGCCGTCGTCAGAAAGAAAGCCAGGACTCTCAATACGACAATGTTGTGTCTGTTCTTAACACCATAAGCCCGGTTCAGCCCCATCAGTGTCGAAGCCATGGTCCAGCTTACTGTCCAGATGGTCGAAACTGTCGCAACTAAAAGAACTCCGACATTTGAGCTGTCATAAATCTGAATCATGTCCTTAACAATCTGTTCCGCTAATGGCTGGGGGGCTATACGATAGACGAACCAGGCAAGACCCGTCAGTTCCAGCTGCAGCTGTTGAAGCCAGTTGATAATGCCTACGATGAGAGGAAAAGTAGTAAGCAGGACGTAGTATGTGACAAAGGCAGAGTGCTGCCAAATTTCGCCTTCCCTTACCCGGTTCGTGATGTTTTTGGCCCAGTCCCTTTTAGGTAGGCGGTCTAATAAATTTTCGAGACGCATGTAACATATTCCCTTCTGTGCTCGTTGCTTGCTATGTAAGGTTAAGATTCCATTCCCTAGACTTTATATAGTTTAAAGTGATTATTGAATGAATGTCCTCGACAAGCTTACCAGAATATAACCTCTTATGCCATATACAATGTCAAGTTAGGTGTGTAATCCCGAGCTTAGAGGGTATTCTTTTAAAAGAGCTGTACAATTTGTTATTCTCAGACTAGTAAAAAAACTTTTAAATTGCGCTCAATGACTCATTGCTAAACCCAACAAATCTAGTACGATTACATATTAAGGAGACTGCTTCCGTACATGCTTTATAAGCATTCTTAATAAGTGATTGTTAAAGTCGAGTTCAGGGCAGATTTTTGTGCTGAACTCGACTATTATGCTTATAGAATTGAGTTTAACATTAGAGCAGACTGCTGAACTGGAGTCAATTATAGACCAGTAGAGTTTAGCTCCGTATGAGTTTATTAAACTTCACTTTTTTCAGAAATAGTGAAGTTCAGAAGCCCAGTTCTATTCAAACTCTATTATGTCGATACCTTTAATGGTGTTTGAGTAATAAACACTACTCATTAGACTCACACTCCAGCCGGTCCAACGTATTCTGAAGAAAGCTGTCCATCCGCTCGATCATCAGTGCTTCTGTGAGATCTGTCCTTTCATAAGCCAGCCATCCCCCGTAAACTTCAGGCTTATCTTCCACAAAGACATTGCTCAGCATTTCGAGGTCCCAGTATGGTGGATACGCCAGATCTGGATCTTTTTTTCTGTATGCCTTTAGAAAGTCATCCGCCGCATCCTGACCGTACAGCATAGCCAGATTCCACCGGCAGTGACCGATATCGACTTGTCTCGGTCCCATGCAGGCGTTCGGCCAGTCAACTACTGCAGAGACTTTGTTGTTAGTGAACAGTACATTAGTCGGATGAAAGTCTCTATGAATAAAAGTAGACGTCGTTTCAGGAACTGGTGTATTCGCAAGATAGTTCATCATTCTCTGCCAGTTCTCAGGACATACTGACCACGTAGCCTGGACAGGAATAGTCGGGTCGAAATAACGGAAATAGGTTGACGAACTAGTGATATGTGTAGCCTAGTGGATAAGGTATAACGCCTTGGCCAATTCATCTATCAAGCCTTTGGTATAACTACTATTTAAAATGACCTCCCCTTCTACCTTTGACATTAGCAGACTTGGCCACGTGGTCTTCTCTGCAGTAGGATCGGCCGCTATGAGGTAAGGAGTCGTTACGGTCAGTTTTTCGACATGAGTTAAATTTTCCGCTTCCTTATATGCGATATCCGGTTCCATTTCCAGCCACTCTTGATCGGTGTATTCTCTAAGCACCATTTCCTGTATTCCATCACTCACTTTGACTTTTAAAAGGGTCAGATCGGACGACATGCCTCCCATAAGCGGCTCGTATTCTAATAATTCTCCGTCGATAGACGCTTCAATCCACTGTATTGTCTGTTCACTGATCTGATGCATCGCTTATCCTCCGTATCGGATGTTTTATTTAATAAGGAACGCCATTCTGTAGAATGGCGACCATTATTGCTCTTTTAAAGATCATTATTCACAACGAATTGTTATTTGAACCATCTGGTCGAGTCATTTTGAGGTGCTGAATGGGTCATAAACTGATTTATGGTACATTCGTCTTCGTTATTAACAGGCGAATGTACCATACCTAAATATATTGTTCATTCCGCAAGAATATATTCTGTCGAATGGTGCAAATATTGATATATGACCCATTCCCGTTCTAAAAACCTACGAAAAAGAGCACATGCCTGCCTCTTTCGGACACATCGTCCTCTAGTCGCAGCGCATGTGCTCCTTATTTATCATCTGTCGCACGGCTCCACACTCGTTCGTTGTCTCCGACAGGCAATCAGGAATCAGTAGCCTGTCTGCCAGTCATATTCCATGTGTTTAGCTGTATGAGCAGCGGTTTCTTTACCATAGAGCACGGCTACTACGTGCAAAGCCATTTCGATTCCGGCTGAAATACCGGCTGAGGTGATCAGGTGGCCTTCGTCCACAAATTTGACTTCACGTTTGACATCGACAGATGGGTACGCCTTTTCCATACGGTCCAGTGCTGTCCAGTGAGTCGTTGCCCGCTTTCCTTCAAGCAGTCCAGCCTCAGCCAGGATGAATGAACCGGTACAGACCGACGTCATCTTCTCGACGACCTCATCCTGATTTCTGACCCAGTCGACCACTACTTCATTCTTTCTTTCAACTTCCCTGGCTCCGTATCCACCGGGGACCACCAGCACGTCCAGTTCAGGATGATTGTTGAAGTGATAATCCGGTTCGACTTTCAGGCCGTTTCTGGCACGGATCATGTCTCCAGTTTCGGAAATTGTTACCACTTTGAACCCTTTGACTGCCTGCTCGTCTTCTGTAACAGAAAAGACTTCATAAGGTCCGGCAAAATCCAGGACTTCCACATCATCAAACAGTAATATCCCTACAGTATATGGGCTCATTTCACTCATCCTTCAGTATAACGGCTTTATGAAGCAGGCACACTCCAGATACGATACTGATTATGCCGGCAATTCCAAGAAATTCCTGTTTAGTCGGCGTATGGTAATCAATGCTGATGTCTACTTCGTGTTCACCTTTTTGATAATGGAACGTTTTTCTGGCCATACTGATTACCTTCTCTTAAGTGGATGCTTATTCGCCTTGCTGTTTAGTTAATATCTGAGGCCCTTCTTTGGTGATGGCAATTGTATGCTCGTACTGACAGCTGAGTCCACCGTCTTGAGTACGTGCCGTCCAGCCATTGTCATCCATCTTGGAGCGCCAAGTACCTGTATTTACCATCGGCTCGATCGTGATGACCAGTCCTTCTTTCAGACGCGACCCTTTCCCAGCTTCACCGTAATGTGGAACACTCGGTTTTTCGTGCAGAGTCGGTCCGATGCCATGACCGATAAATTCACGAACGACTGAAAAGCCTTCCGCTTCGACAAATGTCTGTATCGCATGACCGATGTCACCAATACGATTCCCCAGTTGAGCAGCTTCAATGCCTTTGTAGAGAGCCTCTTTCGTAACCTCCATCAGTTTCTGAATTTCATCGGTCGGCTCGCCCACGCTGTAACTCCAACATGAATCTGCCAGCGCACCATTCAGGTTGATCACCATGTCTACTTTGATCAAGTCACCCTGTTTCAGCTTGTCTTCTCTCGGAAAGCCGTGACAGATTTCATCATTCACACTGACACAAGTAGAGTATTCATAACCCTGGTAGCCTTTCTGTTCAGGTGTTGCTCCATATTCATTCATCAATTTTTCAACGTATTCTTCAATATCCATACCAGTAATGCCCGGTTTGATAAAATCGCGCAATGATTCGTGGATAGCTGCCAAGACGTCCCCAGCTTTATCCATTGCTTCTATTTCTCTAGGTGATTTCAAGGTAATCACGACCACATTCTCCTATTCTTTACTATTATCTCTATTAGTATAGCGAAAATCCGCTTCTGACAAAACCTTTTTCTCTAAATCAGTGCGCAGCTTGATTACTCTATATTGTCATACGTCATAATTGATAAAAGAAAAAGCCCGCTGGTCGGCAGGCTTACAGAACTATCAAGCGTGAAAGCCCACGGTTTTAATCGTGGGATGAGAGCGTACATTGAGATAAGTGCCTGCTTGGTTTGTCTTCTTTTTATTTTAAAATTAAGTATACATTTCTCTAGCCTTTC
>NZ_BAAGIQ010000013.1:0-38209 GCF_054658175.1 Alkalibacterium sp. s-m-28 | reverse complement strand
CTGAAAAGGGCGTTCTATTTGTGTGTCTTCTTACAGTGTTTCAAAGAAATTCATACCAGTGTTCCATTGCCTTCCTCCTACATGCTCGATTTAGAGGCTGCCCTGACGTAAAAAGGGCAAATTCAAACTTGACAACCACTTGCTTTTTGTGTAAACTTAATAGACGCTAAACAAAGTATGAAAATAAAACCCGTACGAAATATTGTCCGGACGCGGTTTTTGGAGCAAAACAAAAGAATGTGTGATGATTCAGGATGATTCTTTCACGACTCTTTTGTATTTTTTTTGGTCAAAAACAGGGTAAACGCCTTGTTTTTAAACGTTTGTTAACAATTGTAACGCAATTGTAATATAAGAAGCGGATGATCAAATACAGCAATTGCTTTTGATTATGACGGCTAGTGATTATTTATGAGGGGTGAAGAGGTTGGCAGGCCAAGATGTGAAATACGGCAAGCACCGTACACGTAGAAGTTACTCACGAATTAAAGAAGTATTGGAATTACCGAACCTAATCGAAATTCAGACAAACTCTTATGACTGGTTTCTTGAAGAAGGATTGAGAGACATGTTCAAGGACATTTCTCCTATCGAAGACTTTTCAGGTAATCTGTCACTTGAATTTACAGACTATCAGTTGCAGGAACCTAAATATTCAGTAGATGAAGCGAGACAGCATGATTCTAACTATTCAGCTCCACTGTACGTCAAACTGCGCCTGATCAATAAAGAAACAGGCGAAGTAAAAGAGCAGGAAGTATTCTTCGGAGACTTCCCACTGATGACCCAACAGGGAACATTCATCATCAACGGAGCGGAACGTGTTATCGTTTCTCAGCTAGTCCGTTCACCTGGCGTTTATTTCAGCCCTAAAGTTGAAAAGAACGGCATGGAAGGATTCGGATCTACTGTCATTCCTAACCGTGGCGCATGGCTGGAGTATGAAACGGATTCTAAAGGCTTGTCCAATGTCCGTATCGACCGTACCCGTAAAATCCCTCTAAGTGTACTTGTTCGTGCACTGGGATTCGGATCGGATGATGAAATTCTGGATATTTTCGGCTCGAACGAAAGTCTGGTAGCTACTCTAGAAAAAGATATTCACAAAAACACTTCGGATTCCCGAGTGGAAGAAGCACTGAAAGATGTTTACGAACGTCTGCGTCCAGGAGAGCCTAAAACGGCTGACTCTTCAAGAAGTCTCCTGACTACACGCTTCTTCGACCCTAAGCGTTATGACCTGGCTCGTGTCGGACGCTATAAAATGAACAAGAAACTGGATCTTAAAATCCGCCTGATGGGTCTGACATTGGCTGAATCACTGGTTGACAGTGAAACAGGCGAACTGCTGGCTAAAGAAGGTACACTGATCAACCGTGAAGTCATGGACCAGCTCGGACCACATCTGGATAACGGACTGAACGCAGTGACGCTTTATCCATCCGATGAAGGTGTCGTGCCTGAACCGATCGATCTTCAGATCGTTAAAGTCTACTCTCCGAATGACAATGACCGTGTTGTCAATGTCATCGGAAATGCGAATCCTGACCGTGAAGTGAAATACATTCTTCCGGCGGACATGATCGCATCCATGAGTTACTTCTTCAACTTACAGGAAGGCATCGGCGAAACAGACGATATCGACCACTTAGGAAACAGACGTATCCGTTCAGTTGGGGAACTGCTTCAGAATCAGTTCCGTATCGGTCTGTCTCGTATGGAACGTGTGGTTCGTGAGCGTATGTCCATTCAGGACACATCTACGACAACACCACAGCAATTGGTCAACATTCGTCCAGTTGTTGCGTCCATCAAAGAGTTCTTCGGTTCTTCACAGCTGTCTCAGTTCATGGATCAGACGAACCCGCTTGGCGAGCTGACACACAAAAGACGCCTGTCTGCGTTAGGACCTGGTGGACTGACGCGTGACCGTGCCGGATATGAAGTCCGAGACGTTCACTACTCCCACTATGGACGTATGTGCCCGATCGAAACACCTGAGGGACCAAACATCGGGCTGATCAACAGCTTGTCCACATACGCTAAGATCAACGAGTTCGGATTTATCGAAACACCTTACCGTCGAGTGGATAAAGAAACTGGACGCGTAACTGGTGAAATCGACTATTTGACTGCAGACGAAGAGGATCTTTATGTTGTTGCTCAGGCCAATGCGCCGCTTAACGACGACGGATCATTCGTCAACGATCTGGTTCTGGCTCGTACGAAGAACAACAACGAAGAACTGGAAGCCTCTCTTGTCGACTATATGGACGTATCACCTAAGCAGGTTGTGTCTGTTGCGACAGCAAGTATTCCATTCCTTGAAAACGATGACTCCAACCGTGCCCTGATGGGTGCGAACATGCAGCGTCAGGCCGTGCCTCTGATCGATCCGGAAGCACCGCTTGTTGGAACAGGAATCGAGCACACAGCAGCGCGTGACTCTGGAGCAGCAGTCATTGCAAGACATTCAGGTACTGTTGAATACGTTGATGCGAAACAGATTCGTGTCAGACGTGAAGATGGTGCACTGGATAGTTACTATGTAGCTAAATTTAAACGTTCCAATGCGGGAACATCCTACAACCAGCGTTCACTGGTACGTCATGGTGAACAGGTTGACAAAGGAGATATTCTTGCGGACGGACCTTCTATGGAAAATGGTGAAATGGCGCTGGGACGCAATCCGCTTATTGCCTTCACGACATTCGACGGCTATAACTTTGAAGATGCGGTCATCATGAGTGAGCGCCTGGTCAAAGATGACATCTATACATCGATCCATATTGAAGAATATGAATCTGAAGCCCGCGATACGAAACTAGGCCCTGAAGAAATCACCCGTGAACTGCCTAACGTTGGCGACGACGCACTGAAAAATCTTGATGATCGTGGAATCATCAGAATTGGTGCAGAAGTCCATGATGGAGACATCCTTGTAGGTAAAGTCACACCAAAAGGGGTATCTGAGTTATCTGCGGAAGAAAAACTATTACATGCGATCTTTGGAGAAAAAGCACGTGAAGTAAGAGATACATCACTAAGAGTGCCTCACGGTGGTGGAGGGATCGTTCACGACGTGAAGATCTTTACTCGTGAAGCTGGAGACGAACTATCTCCTGGCGTCAACTATCTTGTTCGTGTCTTTATCGTTCAGAAACGTAAAATCAACGTCGGAGATAAAATGGCCGGTCGTCACGGAAACAAGGGTGTTGTATCCCTTATTCTTCCAGAAGAAGACATGCCGTTCATGCCGGACGGTACACCTGTCGATATCATGCTTAACCCGCTTGGGGTACCATCACGTATGAATATCGGTCAGGTCATCGAACTGCACATGGGAATGGCCGCACGCAAGATGGGCATTCACATTGCAACGCCGGTATTTGATGGAGCCAATGAAAATGAAGTCTGGGAAACGATCAAAGAAGCCGGTATGGATGACGATGCCAAAACGGTACTGATCGATGGACGTACAGGGGAGCCGTTCGACAACAAGGTCTCTGTCGGAGTCATGTACTTCGTCAAACTGGCCCACATGGTCGACGACAAACTGCACGCCCGTTCAACTGGACCATACTCTCTAGTTACGCAGCAGCCGCTTGGTGGTAAAGCCCAGTTCGGTGGACAGCGTTTCGGAGAGATGGAGGTATGGGCACTGGAAGCATACGGTGCGGCTTATACCCTTCAGGAAATCCTGACATACAAATCAGATGATGTTGTCGGACGTGTGAAAACGTACGAAGCCATCGTCAAAGGTGAAACCATTCCAAAACCTGGTGTACCGGAATCATTCCGAGTACTTGTCAAAGAGCTTCAGTCATTGGGACTGGATCTTAAAGTACTGGACATCAACGAAGAAGCCATCGATCTTCAGGATTCAGATGAAGACGATGAATTCGGAAATGTCGATTCACTTGAAAAGATGAAAAAAGAACAGGACGAAAAGCGTGCTGAAGAAGCAAGACTGAAAGAACAGGAAGAAGCCCTTGCTGAGTCACAAGAGCAGGAGCAGGAGTAAGTCAGAAACACATTAAAAGACAGAAGTGAGAGGACAGAAGATGATACAGCATTCTTTCCTCTCCTTCATCTTTTCGCATGTAAGAGGAGCACTAGGGCAGCTCTATAATCTACTAAAGGGAGGTAGCCCCTTTGATCGATGTAAATAAATTTGAAAGTATACAAATAGGTCTGGCTTCACCGGACAAGATCCGCAGCTGGTCTTACGGAGAAGTTAAGAAACCTGAAACAATCAATTACCGCACACTGAAACCTGAAAAAGACGGACTGTTCTGTGAAAGAATATTTGGACCGTCAAAAGATTATGAATGTTCATGCGGGAAATACAAACGTGTCCATTATAAAGGGATCGTCTGTGACCGTTGTGGCGTAGAAGTCACTAAATCTAAAGTTCGCCGTGAACGTATGGGTCACCTTGAACTGGCAGCACCTGTCACACACATCTGGTACTTTAAAGGTATCCCGAGTCGTATGGGACTTGTACTGGATATGTCGCCACGTGCGCTTGAAGAAATCATTTATTTCGCTTCATATGTTGTCACTGATGCTGGGGACACACCACTTGAGAAGAAACAGCTGATGACTGAACGCGAATACCGCGAACGCCGTGCACAGTACGGAAACAGTTTCCAGGCTGAAATCGGTGCGGAAGCGATCAAGACATTATTGAACGACGTAAATCTTGTGGAAGAAGTCGAAGAGCTGAAAGAACTGCTTCAGACGGCTACAGGACAAAAACGTACTCGTGCGATTCGTCGTCTGGATATTCTGGAAGCTTTCAGAAATTCAGGAAACGATCCGGCATGGATGGTCATGAACGTTGTACCAGTCATTCCACCTGAACTGCGTCCGATGGTTCAGCTTGAAGGTGGACGTTTTGCAACGAGTGACTTGAACGACTTGTACCGTCGTGTCATCAACCGTAACAATCGTCTGAAACGCCTTCTGGACCTGAATGCTCCGCATATCATCGTTCAGAATGAGAAACGTATGCTTCAGGAAGCTGTCGATGCACTAGTTGACAACGGCCGTCGCGGACGTGCAGTGACTGGACCGGGTAACCGTCCACTTAAATCTCTTTCTCATATGCTGAAAGGGAAACAGGGACGTTTCCGTCAGAACTTGCTGGGTAAACGTGTCGACTATTCTGGTCGTTCCGTTATCGTTGTTGGACCAAGTCTGAAAATGTACCAGTGTGGCCTACCTAAAGAAATGGCAATTGAGCTGTTCAAGCCGTTTGTTATGAGAGAGCTGGTCGCAAGAGAAATTGCAAACAACATCAAGAATGCGAAACGTAAAGTTGAACGCATGGACGAAGAAGTCTGGGCTGTACTTGAAGATGTCATCAGAGAACACCCTGTTCTTCTTAACCGGGCGCCTACGCTTCACCGTCTGGGTATTCAGGCTTTCGAACCTGTACTTGTTGAAGGAAAAGCAATCCGTCTTCACCCATTAGTGTGTGAAGCATACAACGCCGACTTCGATGGAGACCAGATGGCTGTTCACGTTCCATTAAGTGACGAAGCCCAGGCTGAAGCACGTATTTTGATGCTTGGCGCTCAGAACATCCTGAACCCTAAAGATGGGAAA
The DNA here is from genome assembly GCF_054658175.1 of Alkalibacterium sp. s-m-28. NCBI lineage: Bacteria > Bacillati > Bacillota > Bacilli > Lactobacillales > Carnobacteriaceae > Alkalibacterium > Alkalibacterium sp. s-m-28. The sequence continues at coordinate 32,596 of NZ_BAAGIQ010000013.1, read as the reverse complement.
CCCGTTGTAACACCTTCACAGGATATGGTACTGGGTAACTACTACCTCACTATGGAAGATGCGGGTAAAATTGGAGAAGGCATGATCTTCTCAAGTCAGTCTGAAGCGATTCAAGCTTATCAGACCGGATATGTTCATCTTCATTCAAGAGTAGCGATCCATGCATCTGCGCTGCCTGAAAAGCCGTTTACTGAATGGCAGAAGGACAAGTACCTTGTTACAACAGTCGGAAAACTGATTTTCAATGAAATCATGCCGAAAGAGTTCCCGTACTTGAATGAACCTTCTCAGGACAACCTGGAGAAACAGACTCCGGATAAATATTTTGTCCCTTATGGAACGGACATCAGAGAGCACATCAAGAATGCTGAACTTGTGCCACCGTTCAAGAAGAAAAACTTAAGTAACGTCATTGCTGAAGTCTTCAAACGATTCCAGGTCACTGAAACATCAAAAATGCTGGATAAAATGAAGAATCTTGGCTACAAACACTCAACTAAATCAGGAATCACTGTCGGAATCGCCGACATTTCTCACCTGAAAGAAAAAGGTGAGATCCTGGATCAGGCACACAAACAGGTGGACCGCATCAACGCGTCTCACCGTCGTGGTCTGATAACTGAAGAAGAGCGCTATACTGCAGTCATCGATGTCTGGACGAAAACAAAAGATACCATCCAGGAACACTTGATGCGCTCATTGGATAACCACAACAACATCTTCATGATGAGTGATTCCGGTGCCCGTGGTAACATCTCCAACTTTACCCAGCTTGCTGGAATGCGTGGACTGATGGCGGCTCCGAGTGGTCGTATCATGGAACTGCCGATCACATCAAACTTCCGTGAAGGGCTGTCCGTTCTCGAGATGTTCATCTCTACACACGGTGCCCGTAAAGGAATGACCGATACGGCGCTTAAGACTGCTGACTCCGGTTACCTGACTCGTCGTCTGGTAGATGTAGCTCAAGACGTCATTATCCGTGAAGAAGATTGTGGCACGAAACGTGGATTGGACGCTGAAACACTGAAAGACGGCAACGAAGAAATCGAGCCGCTTGAAGAACGTATCATCGGACGTTATGCACGTAAGACAGTCAGACATCCGGAAACAGATGCCGTACTCGTTAAAGAAAATGACCTAATCACTGAAGATATCGCTAAAGTAATCATCGAATCAGGAATTGAAAAAGTAACAATCCGTTCCGTCTTTACATGTAACACTAATCATGGTGTATGTAAGAAATGTTACGGACGCAACCTGGCAACTGGCCGTGAAGTCGAAGTAGGAGAAGCAGTTGGTACAATTGCTGCTCAATCTATCGGTGAACCGGGTACTCAGCTGACCATGCGTACGTTCCACACAGGTGGAGTTGCTGGAGATGATATCACTCAGGGTCTTCCTCGTGTTCAGGAAATCTTTGAAGCGAGAAACCCTAAAGGTCTTGCAACGATTACTGAAGTAACTGGGGAAGTCGTTTCTATAGAAGAAAACCCTAGCGAAAGAACCAAAGAAGTGACGGTTAAGGGTGCAACAGATACCCGCAGCTACACTCTGGCAATCAATGCCCGTCTACGTGTGAAAGTCGGCAGCTTTGTCGAACGTGGAGATGCATTGAGTGAAGGATCGATCGAACCTAAACAGCTTCTTGCAGTAAGTAACGTCATTAAGCTTCAGAACTATATGCTTAAAGAAGTACAGTACGCTTACCGCAGTCAAGGGGTTGAAATCGGTGATAAGCACATCGAGGTAATGGTTAGACAGATGCTTCAGAAAGTTAGAGTGATGGATCCAGGTGATACGAGCATCCTGCCAGGTAGTCTGGTAGATGTTGCGGACTTCAAGGAAGCCAACAGATCGACATTATTATCTGGTGGACTTCCAGCAACAGCTCGTCCAGTTCTTCTGGGTATTACCAAAGCGTCACTTGAAACAAACAGTTTCTTATCTGCTGCATCATTCCAGGAAACAACTCGTGTCCTGACAGATGCTGCGATAAGAGGTAAGAACGACAAACTGATCGGTCTGAAGGAAAATGTCATCATCGGTAAATCTATTCCAGCCGGAACAGGTATGAAGGTGTACAATGACATGAAACCTAAAGAAGTAGGCGTCGTCAGCGAAAATGTCTATAGCATCAACGAAGACGTTCAACCTGCAGATCAGACTACAACAGAGTAATTAAACTAGAAGGAAGTCAGGGCAGCTTCAGGCTGCTCTGATACACCCTTCTGATAAATAAATTATTTCCCAACAGGTTATTGACATAACCGTCCCTGCGTGGTACTATGCTAGAGGTGCTTTTGTGTTCCGATTCTTGTGCTGGAGTGATCCGGCCTGATTGAGTTAACAGTCGTGCTGACTGGTACGCAAGAGACAAAATTAAGCCATATATCAAGAAGGTTTCTGGCAATGGAAAGCCGTCGCATTAAGCGATTATTCTTTTTTGCCCAAAAAGGAACCGCCTGGATGTGTGGACCTAGAAAAGCAAGTATTACACAGTAAACATGGAAGGAGGAAACACAATATGCCTACAATGAATCAACTGATCCGTAAGCCTCGTAAATCTAAAACAAGTAAATCAGAGTCACCTGCGTTGAATAGAGGGTACAACACTCAAAAACGCAAACAGACGACAGTATACTCTCCACAAAAACGTGGTGTTTGTACTCGTGTGGGAACAATGACTCCTAAAAAACCTAACTCAGCTTTACGTAAATATGCTCGTGTACGTCTATCTAACATGATCGAAGTAACAGCATATATCCCAGGTGAAGGTCACAACCTTCAGGAACACAGCGTGGTACTTATCCGTGGAGGTCAAGTAAAAGACTTACCGGGTGTACGTTATCACATCGTTCGTGGAGCGCTTGATACGGCCGGAGTAACAGACCGTAAACAAGGTCGTTCTAAATACGGAACTAAGCGTCCTAAATAAGTAAAATAAAAGTGGAGTGAAGCGTTAAGCTCAGCCTGACATCCACCTGGAAAATAGCAATAGAGGAAGGTCGCATAAGCCTTGCTTATCGACATAACTAATCTGTAAACGGCTAAAGCCGAAACAGCTTCGTCAAGCAAGTCGAAGACTGCACAGCGAATTTTCAAGGTGAATGGCACGGGGAGCTGCTGAACGAAACTGGATAAGTAAAAGTGGAGTGAGGCGTTAAGCTCAGCCTGACATCCACCTAGAAAATAGCAATAGATGAAGGTCGCATAAGCCTTGCTTATCGACATAACTAATCTGTAAACGGCTAAAGCCGAAACAGCTTCGTCAAGCAAGTCGAAGACTGCACAGCGAATTTTCAAGGTGAATGGCACGGGGAGTTGCCGAACGAAACTGGATAAATAAAAGTGGAGTGAGGCGTTAAGCTCAGCTTCATAAAATAACTCGAAATTAATATTCCCGAAAGGAGGAATTTGAATGCCTCGTAAAGGTCCTGTAGCAAAACGTGATGTATTACCAGATCCAATGTACAACTCTAAACTGGTTTCCCGTCTGATCAACCGTTTGATGGTTGACGGTAAGCGTGGAAAAGCATCAACGATTTTGTATGATGCATTTGATCAGATTAAAGAAACAACAGGAAATGATCCTATGGAAGTGTATGAACAAGCACTGAAAAATATCATGCCTGTATTAGAAGTTAAAGCTCGTCGTGTAGGAGGGTCTAACTACCAGGTTCCTGTAGAAGTACGTCCTGATCGTCGTACGACTCTGGCACTTCGCTGGTTAGTAAACTATGCTCGTCTACGTGGAGAAAACACCATGGAAGACAGACTGGCTAAAGAAATCATGGATGCAGCAAACAACACTGGTGCTGCTGTCCGTAAACGTGAAGAAACTCACCGTATGGCAGAAGCGAACAAAGCGTTTGCTCACTACCGCTGGTAAGATAATCAGAGCAGTCTTCGATCGCATGGAGTCGATTCGTGCGACGGAAAAACTCTGTATCTTCATTGACAGTTATCCGAGGATCATGTCAGAATGATCCAAATTTACTAAAGAGAGGTGTAATGATTAGTGGCCAAAAGAGAATTTCCTCTAAAGAGAACCCGTAATATCGGAATCATGGCGCACATCGATGCTGGTAAAACAACCACGACTGAGCGTATCCTTTATTACACTGGCCGAATCCACAAGATTGGTGAAACGCACGAAGGTGCTTCACAGATGGACTGGATGGAGCAGGAGCAGGAGCGTGGAATCACAATCACTTCCGCTGCAACAACTGCTCAGTGGAACAACCACCGTGTACACATCATCGACACTCCTGGACACGTGGACTTTACCGTTGAGGTAGAACGTTCACTACGTGTACTTGATGGAGCGGTTGCTGTACTGGATGCACAATCAGGTGTTGAACCACAAACAGAAACAGTATGGCGTCAGGCAACTACTTACGGCGTACCTCGTGTTGTTTTTGTAAACAAAATGGACAAACTGGGAGCTGACTTCCTGCACGCGAATGAAACCCTTCATGACCGTCTACAGGCTAACGCTCACCCAATCCAACTACCGATTGGTGCTGAAGATGACTTCAAAGGTATCATCGACCTAGTTAAAATGAAAGCATTCATGTACGGTAACGACCTTGGAACTGAAATAACTGAAGAAGATATTCCAGCTGACATGGTTGAACTGGCTGAAGAATGGCGTACTAAACTAGTTGAAGCTGTTGCTGATCTAGATGAAGAGATGATGATGCGTTACCTTGAAGGAGAAGAAATCTCTGAAGAGCAATTAAAAGAAGGTATTCGTAAAGCAACTCTAAGCGTTGAATTCTATCCAGTACTAGTTGGGTCTGCTTTCAAAAACAAAGGGGTTCAGTTACTTCTGGACGCTGTAGTAGATTACCTGCCTTCACCACTTGATGTACGTGCCATTGTTGGTCACAAACAAGGAGATGAGACTGCAGAAGTCAAAGTAGAAGCTGGCGATGATCAGCCGTTTTCTGCATTGGCATTTAAAGTTATGACTGACCCATATGTTGGTCGTCTGACTTTCTTCCGTGTCTACTCAGGTACTCTTGAATCTGGATCTTATATCCTGAATGCGACGAAAGATTCTCGTGAACGTGTGGGACGTATCCTTCAAATGCACGCGAACTCTCGTGAAGAGATTTCAGAAGTATTCTCTGGAGATATTGCTGCTGCTGTTGGTCTTAAAGATACAACAACTGGGGACACACTATGTGACCTTGAGAATCCGGTAATCCTTGAATCAATGGAATTCCCTGAACCAGTTATCCAGGTTGCTATTGAACCTAAAACAAAAGCTGACCAGGATAAAATGGGTCTTGCACTACAGAAACTAGCTGAAGAAGATCCAACTTTCCGTGCTGAAACTGATCACGAAACAGGCGAAACGATTATTTCCGGTATGGGTGAACTTCACCTGGACGTTATCGTTGACCGTATGAAGCGTGAATTCAAAGTTGAAGCTAACGTTGGAGCACCTCAGGTTTCTTACCGTGAAACATTCACTAAACAAGTACAAGCAGAAGGTAAATTTGTTCGTCAGTCTGGTGGTAAAGGACAATTCGGTCACGTATGGATCGAGTTCACACCAAACGAAGAAGGCGCAGGTTTCGAATTTGAAGATGCTATCGTTGGTGGAGTTGTTCCACGTGAATACATTCCTGCAGTTAAAGCTGGTCTTGAAGCGTCACTGGAAAACGGTGTTCTTGCTGGATACCCTCTAGTTGACGTTAAAGCTAAACTTTACGATGGATCTTACCACGATGTCGACTCAAACGAGACTGCATTTAAAGTTGCTGCATCACTGGCACTTAAAAATGCTGCTCAAAAAGCAGGCGCAGTTATTCTTGAGCCAATGATGGCTGTTGAAATCACTGTACCTGAAGAATACATGGGAGACATAATGGGTCACATTTCTGCTCGTCGCGGAAATATCGAAGGATCTGAACAGCGTGGAAACGCAACTGTTGTTAAAGGACAGATACCGCTAGCTGAGATGTTCGGATACGCAACAACGCTACGTTCTGCTACTCAAGGACGTGGAACATTCACAATGCAGTTCGATCACTACGAACAAGTGCCTAAGAGCATTGCGGAAGAAATCATCAAGAAAAACGGTGGAGAAGCTTAATCAGCTCTTTCTGAGGCAGACGCTGCTGCGCCTAGTCGTAACTTGACTGGACAGCAGGTCTGATCTACCAAATCGATTGATTTTATACCGGCCTACCGGTATAATTAACTAGAGTAAATAGGAATAGAAAATACTATTTTCTATTTTAAAAAAAGAAGATAATCCTAAGGAGGAAATGTTTAAAATGGCTAAACAAAAATTTGACCGTACGAAGCAACACATGAACATTGGTACAATCGGACACGTTGACCACGGTAAAACAACTCTAACTGCTGCTATTACTACTGTACTATCTAAAAAAGGATACGCAGAAGCTCAAGCATATGATTCAATTGATGGTGCTGCAGAAGAAAAAGAACGTGGAATCACAATTTCTACTTCTCACGTTGAGTATGAAACTGATACTCGTCACTATGCACACGTTGACTGCCCAGGACACGCAGACTACGTTAAAAACATGATCACTGGTGCTGCTCAAATGGACGGAGCTATCTTGGTAGTTTCTGCTGCTGACGGACCAATGCCTCAAACTCGTGAGCACATTCTGCTTTCACGTCAGGTTGGAGTTCCTCACATCGTTGTATTCCTGAACAAAGTTGACATGGTCGACGATGAAGAATTACTAGAATTAGTTGAAATGGAAGTTCGTGACCTATTAAGCGAATACGACTTCCCAGGCGACGACATTCCTGTAGTTGCTGGTTCTGCACTTAAAGCTCTTGAAGGCGATGCAGAATACGAAGAAAAAATCCTTGAACTTATGGACGCTGTAGATAACTACATCCCTGCTCCAGAACGTGACTCTGCTAAACCATTCATGATGCCAGTTGAGGACGTATTCTCAATCACTGGTCGTGGTACAGTTGCAACTGGTCGTGTTGAAACTGGTGAAGTTCGCGTCGGTGACGAAGTTGAAGTTGTCGGAATTAAAGACACTGCTAAAACAACTGTTACAGGTGTTGAAATGTTCCGTAAATTACTAGACTACGCTGAAGCTGGAGACAACATCGGTGCGTTACTACGTGGTATGTCACGTGACGATGTCGAGCGTGGACAAGTTTTAGCTAAGCCTGGTTCAATTACTCCGCATACTAAATTTGATGCAGAAGTATATGTTCTTTCAAAAGAAGAGGGTGGACGTCACACTCCATTCTTCACTAACTACCGCCCACAGTTCTTCTTCCGTACAACAGACGTAACTGGTGTTGTTGAACTTCCAGAAGGAACTGAAATGGTTATGCCTGGCGATAACACTAACATGAGCGTTTCTCTAATCGCTCCAATCGCTGTTGAAGAAGGTACTAAATTCACTATCCGTGAAGGTGGACGTACTGTTGGAGCTGGCGTTGTAACTAAAATTGTTGAATAATATTTTTCAATGAGCTAATTCAAGAGAGCTTAGAAGATTTTTCTTCTAAGCTTTCTTTTTTTGCCTTTAAATACTATATTGCGGAAATAGTTAAAGAAGTTCAGGTTTTAAGGCAAGCTCGGGTGGTCGAAATGAGAAACATGATGAGCTCCGGAGCAATTCAGTTAGAACCGGAACTCAAATGTGAAATGGATCTGAGTTAAGGAGCAATCGAGATAGAACCGGAACTCAAATGGAAAATGGATTTGAGTTAAGGAGCAATCGAGATAGAACCGGAACTCAAATGGAAAATGGATTTGAGTTAAGGAGCAAATGAGATAGAACCGGAACTCAAATGGGAAATGGACCTGAGTTCCGGAGCAATTGGGATAGAACCAGAACTCAAACGGAAAATGGATCTGAGTTAAGGAGCAATCGAGATAGAACCAGAACTCAAACGGAAAATGGATCTGAGTTAAGGAGCAATCGAGATAGAACCGGAACTCAAACGGAAAATGGATCTGAGTTCCGGAGCAAATGAGATAGAACCGGAACTCAAACGGGAAAAGCATCTGAGCTAAGGAGAAATCGAGCCAGGACAGACACTCGGGAAGAAATAGCCGGTGGACAATGCTGGAACCGAGGCAGTACCATGCATTATGTAAAAGAAAAAGCCGAGATCATCGGCTTTTATCATCATGAATGTTTATATGGGATGTTTTCGCCCAGCGAAAACAGTCTTCTTAAATTAAAGAAAATACCGACCGTACTGACCACATTTTCAGGTCAGTACAGTCGGTCCAGTTTTTATTCTGAATTGTTAATTCATCGAAAAGAATATTACAAATCCAGCGGCTTACTGAATGAGTTTTCCACTTAAAGGGTGTGGTTCCCTTGGGTGACGCTTCAGGTCCGGAAGATCTTCAAGCAAATCAATCATACCGTTAACTGTCTCTTTCTGCTCAGGAGTCCAGCTAGAATCGGATCGCTCTGGGCCGTAGAAGAGGCTGTCAGTCAGTGCAGTGAAGTCAGCGACGGTATGAGATTTCTTAGGAATGAACGGGGTCCACTGGTTGAGGTAGCGGCCGACCGTCTGCCCGAGCTCCCATTTTAATTTGAAGCGGAACAGGTTAAGAACGCCTGAGCAGGAACGTTCCACAGTGATCCATTCTTGTTTCACTATCGTTTTAAAGAGACTAGCCGATATCTTCCAACTGAATATCACCAATAAAGTACTGGCCAGAACAAAGAATATACCAGAGAGATGCGGAGGGACTGAAAAAAATGATTAGAAATCAGTTTCTTCAATATAAGACTCAAGTCTGGTGAGGGGAATCTAAGTTAAACGTTGCGGAGATTTTCTAAAAGTGCCAAGCCTCTCTAAAATCCTAACCCCTCCAGAAGTACCGAAGATCACTCTATACTAAATAAGAAGTGAAAGAAATAAAAGAAGAACATTAGCTTGAAGCAGCATGCAGCTCAAATGTGGCAGAATAGTGAAACCTGATGAAAAAGGCTGAAATGCCGAGTGAAAAAGGGTGCAGGGAGTGGCAGGAACCCTTATAATACAAGAAGTGTTGTTTAATACAGGACATACAGGAAAAAACTGGCAATTAATCAATAAAAAGCCTAAAAACACTTGATTCTAGTCCGTGTTGTCTGTATACTTGTATAGGTGTCTGTGAGAGACGTTTATTTCGGCGGGATCTATTGAACCTGTGTATAAATAGAAATCGCTGGTAGGCATCAATCATAGAACCGCGGCTAGGAAGCGAGAGGTTACGACACACCCGGATGCATTGCCATGGAGGGTGGCCGAAAATTTTCGTGGAGCTAGGTTTATTTCTTAAATAAGCGAAGGAGGGAAAAACATGGCAAATCAAAAAATTCGTATTCGTCTAAAAGCTTACGAGCATCGAGTACTTGATCAATCAGCTGACAAAATCGTGGAAACGGCAAAAAGAACTGGGGCAAACGTATCTGGTCCAATCCCATTGCCAACTGAACGTAAATTGTACACAATCATCCGTTCACCACATAAATACAAAGATTCACGTGAGCAGTTTGAAATGCGTACACACAAACGTCTTGTGGATATCTTGAATCCAACACCAAAGACCGTTGATGCGTTGACTAAACTTGACTTACCGTCAGGCGTAAACATCGAAATCAAATTATAATTAATCAGCAACACAACTTAAACTATAAAAAACTAACATAACGGAGGTGTACTCATGACCAAGGGAATCTTAGGAAAAAAAGTCGGAATGACTCAAATCTTCAGCGAATCAGGTGAATTAGTACCTGTAACAGTTGTTGAAGTGAAACCTAACGTTGTACTGCAGGTTAAAACTGTTGAAACAGACGGTTATAACTCAGTTCAGTTAGGAATCGAAGATAAACGTGAAGTTTTATCTAATAAACCGGCACAAGGTCATGTTAAAAAAGCTAACACGGCTCCTAAGCGCTTCATTCGAGAATTCAGAGATGTAGAGCTAGGTGACGTAGAAGTTGGAAACGAAGTATTAGTAGACACATTTGCAGAAGGCGATATCGTCGATGTAACAGGAACGTCTAAAGGTAAAGGATTCCAGGGTGTTATCAAACGTCACGGCCAAAGCCGCGGACCTGAAACGCACGGTTCTCGTTACCACCGTCGTCCTGGATCAATGGGTATGGCTACTCACCCTGCAAGAGTATTCAAAGGTAAAAAACTAGCTGGACGTATGGGTGGCGACCGTGTCACTGTACAGAATCTAGAAATCGTTCGTGTTGATACTGAACGCAACGTTTTACTGATCAAAGGTAATGTGCCTGGAGCTAAAAAATCACTTGTACAAATTAGAACTGCAGAAAAAGCAGACAAGTAATATCAGGAAGGGAGGACTAGCAGAATGCCAACTGTAACGTTATTTAAACAAGACGGAACGCAAAATGGCGATGTAACATTAAATGATGCAATCTTTGGTATCGAACCAAACGAAAGTGTCGTTTTTGATGCGATCACTATGCAGCGTGCGTCATTAAGACAAGGAACACATGCAGTAAAAAACCGTAGCGCAGTGCGCGGTGGAGGACGCAAACCATGGCGTCAGAAAGGAACTGGACGAGCTCGTCAAGGCTCAATCCGTTCGCCACAATGGCGTGGAGGAGGTACCGTATTCGGACCTACACCTCGTTCATACAGCTACAAACTACCTAAGAAAGTTCGTCGCCTAGCGATCAAATCTGTTCTTTCTACTAAAGTAATAGATGAAGAAATCGTAATCGTAGATGGACTGAACTTCGATGCACCAAAAACAAAAGAGTTCAGAGCGGTACTCAATAACCTTGATGTCAACAGAAAAGCTCTGGTTGTCTTAGAGGATGACAATGAATTCGCAAAACTTTCTGCACGCAACATTCCAGGAGTTAAAGTTGTAGCTCCTAACAATGTATCAGTGCTAGATGTTGTTGCGCATGACAAACTCATCTTGACGAAGGCTGCTCTGGAAAAAGTAGAGGAGGCTCTTCAATAATGAATGCACGTGACGTAATCTTACGCCCGATCATCACTGAAGCTTCTATGTATGCTATGGACGAAAAAAAGTATACCTTCGAAGTTGATGTTCGTGCTAAAAAACCAACAATCAAAAAAGCTGTTGAAGAAATTTTCGACGTAAAAGTTGATAAAGTAAACGTAATAAACACTGCGCCTAAACCTAAGCGCATGGGACGTTATGAAGGATATACTAAAAAACGTCGTAAAGCGATCGTTACCTTATCTGCTGATTCGAATGACATTGCATTGTTCGGAGACGAAGAATAATAATAATTGAAATTTAAATGCTATTCACGAAACTAGTTTAACAAGGAGGGGAATCACGTGGCGATTAAGAAATATAAACCAACCACAAACGGACGTCGTAACATGACTGGGTCAGATTTTGCTGAAATCACAACAAGCACACCAGAAAAAAGCTTGCTGAGACCAAACCCAAAACGTGCTGGACGTAACAACGCTGGTAAAATCACTGTCCGTCATCAAGGCGGAGGCCACAAGCATAAATACCGTGTGATCGACTTCAAACGTCAGAAAGATGGCGTTCGCGGTATCGTTAAAACGATTGAATATGATCCAAACCGTTCTGCTAACATCTCATTGATCCAATATGAGGATGGAACAAAAACATACATTCTTGCACCTAAAGGACTTAAAGTAGGAACAGACATCTACTCTGGCGTAGATGCAGACATCCAAGTAGGTAATGCACTGCCATTGGCAAACATTCCTGTTGGTACGTCCGTACACAACGTTGAGTTAAAACCTGGTAAAGGCGGACAGCTTGTTCGTTCAGCTGGCACTTCTGCTCAAGTTCTTGGTAAAGAAGGTAAATACGCACTGGTTCGTTTAAGCTCTGGTGAAAGCCGTCTGATCCTTCAAAGCTGCCGTGCAACAATCGGTACTGTAGGAAACGAACAGCATGAACTGATCAACATTGGTAAAGCTGGACGCAGCCGCTGGTTAGGCAAACGCCCAACTGTCCGTGGATCTGTAATGAACCCGAACGATCACCCACACGGTGGTGGTGAAGGTAAAGCACCAATCGGACGTCCAAGTCCAATGTCACCTTGGGGTAAACCTACTCTTGGTAAGAAAACCCGTAAAGGTAAGAACCGTTCAGATAAACTTATCGTTCGTCGTCGTAAAGCTAAAAAATAAACGATAACGGACTGACTGAAAAACGCAACGATTATAAGGGGAAGAACCCCAAAAGGAGGGCAATACATGAGCCGTAGTTTGAAAAAGGGACCTTTCGTCGATGATCATCTGATGAAAAAAGTTCGCGAAATGGATGACGATAACAAACGTGTCATTAAAACATGGTCACGTCGCTCAACAATCTTTCCGAACTTTGTAGGTCATACCATTGCCGTATATGATGGAAGAAAACACGTGCCCGTCTATGTTCAAGAAGACATGGTAGGACACAAACTAGGTGAATTTGCACCAACAAGAACGTACCGCGGACACGGAAAAGACGACCGCACGACTAAACGTTAATAGCGAAGGGAGGATACATTCATGGCAGAAACAGTAACAGCAGCAAAAGCAACAGCTCGCATGGTACGCATTGCACCACGTAAAGCACGTCTGGTCGTTGACACCATTAGAGGAAAAAGTGCTGCAGAAGCTATTTCTATCCTTCGCTTCACTAACAGAGGAGCAGCGGAAGCGGTAGAAAAAGTCTTGATGTCAGCAATTGCAAATGCTGAACACAACTACGATATGGATATCGAAGAATTAGTCGTAAGTGAAGCCTATGTCAATGAAGGAGCAACCCTAAAAAGGTTCCGCCCTCGTGCAAAAGGTGCAGCTTCAAGAATCAACAAAAGAACAAGCCACATTACAGTAGTGGTATCAGAGAAGAAGGAGGGGTAATCAATGGGACAAAAAGTAAATCCTCATGGACTGCGTGTTGGCGTCATCAAAGATTGGGATGCTAAGTGGTACGCAGAAAAAGATTTTGCAGATAAATTACATGAAGATATTGCTGTTCGTGAGTACATTGCTAAGAAATTAAGCGATGCTTCCATTTCTCGCGTAGAAATCGAACGTGCAGCAAACAGAATCAATGTATCGATTCACACTGCTAAACCAGGAATGGTCATTGGTAAAGGTGGATCAGAAGTTGATGCATTGAGAAATGGCTTGAACAACTTGACTAACAAGAGAGTACACGTGAACATCGTGGAAATCAAAAAAGCAGACCTTGATGCTACACTAGTAGCTAAAAGTATCGCTGACCAGCTTGAAAACCGTATTTCATTCCGTCGTGCGCAGAAACAGGCGATCCAACGTGCTATGCGTATGGGAGCTAAAGGTATCCGCACAATGGTAGCCGGTCGACTAAACGGAGCAGATATTGCCCGCAGCGAAAGCTTTTCAGAAGGAACTGTTCCTTTGCATACACTTCGTGCAGACATCGATTATGCTAACGAAGAAGCTGACACTACTTACGGTAAACTAGGTGTTAAAGTATGGATCTATAAAGGAGAAGTTCTTCCTGAAAAAATCGAAGACAAGAAAGGAGGGAAATAATCAATGTTAGTACCAAAACGTGTGAAACACCGTCGTGAGTTTCGTGGGAAAATGAGAGGCGAAGCTAAAGGTGGTAAAGAAATAGCATATGGACAATATGGTCTGCAAGCTGTTGATTCAGTATGGATCACAAGCAGACAGATCGAATCAGCTCGTATAGCGATGACTCGTTATATGAAACGTGGTGGGAAAGTATGGATTAAAATTTTCCCTCACAAACCAGTGACAGCTAAAGCAATCGGCGTACGTATGGGTTCTGGTAAAGGAGCTCCTGAAAGCTGGGTAGCACCTGTTAAACGTGGGAAAATCATGTTTGAAATCGGTGGCGTATCTGACGAAGTCGCTCGAGAAGCATTGCGTTTAGCTTCACACAAACTACCTGTGAAAACTAGGATAGTAACTCGTGAAGAAAGTGGTGACTCAAATGAAGGCTAATGAATTAAAAGGCTTATCCACTACTGAATTAATTGAAAAAGAAGCAGAATTTAAAGAAGAGCTATTCAACTTACGCTTTCAATTAGCTACTGGACAATTGGAAAACACCGCTCGCATTAAAGAGGTCCGTAAAAGTATCGCTCGTGTAAAAACTGTTCTGCGTCAGACTGAAGCAGTATAAGTAATACTGAGTGTAATAGCTTAATCAAAGGAGGCTAAACAATGGCTGAACGTAACGACCGTAAAGTGTATCAGGGAAGAGTCGTTTCTGACAAGATGGATAAAACCATCGTAGTTGAAATCGCAACTCGCAAGTCACACCCTAAATACAAAAAACAAATGAAATACTCAACTAAATTCAAAGCTCATGACGAAAACAACACAGCTAAAACTGGCGACATTGTTACAATCATGGAAACTCGTCCATTGTCTAAAGACAAAAGATTCCGTCTATTAGAAGTGGTAGAAGAGGCTATCGTTCTTTAATCAGAACACAATACCGCCAGGCGGTAGGTACACAACGAAAAGCTATAAAGCTTTATCGTGAGTTTGAAAGGAGGATCCTAACGTGATTCAAACAGAAAGTCGAATGAAAGTCGCTGACAACTCTGGTGCACGTGAAGTGCTGGTCATTAAAGTTCTAGGTGGCTCAGGCGCTAAAACGGCTAACATCGGTGATGAAGTAGTTGTAACTGTTAAACAGGCAACACCAGGCGGCGTTGTTAAAAAGGGAGACATTGCTCGTGCAGTAATCGTCCGCTCAAAATCTGGTGCGAGACGCCCAGACGGTTCATATATCAAATTTGACGAAAATGCATGTGTAATTATTCGTGAAGACAAAGCACCACGTGGAACACGTATCTTCGGACCAGTTGCTCGTGAATTACGTGAGAATGACTTTATGAGAATTGTTTCGTTAGCTCCGGAAGTTCTATAATTCCGATAAACGTCATAAGGAGGTGCGCTAGAGAATGTTTGTTAAATCAGGAGATAAAGTTAGAGTTTTAGCTGGTAAGGACAAAGGTAAAGAAGGAACAGTCCTATCTGCTATGCCTAAACAGAACAAAGTGATCGTTGAAGGGATCAACATCATGAAAAAACATACCCGTCCTACAGGTATGGGACAAGAAGGCGGAATTGTTGAAACAGAAGCACCAATTCACGTATCTAATGTTCAGTTGATCGATCCTAAAACAGGAGAATCTACACGTGTAGGTTATAAGATCGAAGATGGCAAGAAAGTTCGTTACGCTAAAAAATCTGGCGAAGCACTTTAATAAAAAGTAGGAAAGGAGGGCATTCATAAATGACACGCCTTAAAGAAAAATATAACAATGATGTACGTCCATCATTAGTTGAAAAATTTGAATACAGCTCTGTTATGCAGGCACCAGAAGTTGACAAGATCGTTATCAACATGGGTGTAGGTGACGCTGTTTCAAACACGAAAAACTTAGACAAAGCAGTAGAAGAATTAACAAAAATTTCTGGACAAAAACCAGTTGTCACTCGTGCGAAAAAATCTATCGCAGGTTTCCGTCTACGTGAAGGTATGCCGATCGGTACGAAAGTTACCCTGCGTGGAGCTCGCATGTATGATTTCCTGGATAAATTAGTTTCTGTTTCATTACCTCGTGTACGTGATTTCCGTGGAGTGAGCAAAAATGCATTTGACGGCCGTGGTAACTACACGCTGGGAATCAAAGAGCAACTAATTTTCCCTGAAATCGACTACGATGATGTAGATAAGGTTCGCGGAATGGATATCGTTATCGTCACAACAGCTGACACAGACGAAGAAGCTCGTGAGTTACTCGGACAATTGGGAATGCCGTTCCAGAAATAACCTAAACTACCTATTAGGAGGGTAATATTAGAAATGGCTAAAAAAGCAATGATCGAAAAAAACAAAAAACCAGCCAAGTTTTCGACTCGTGAGTATACCCGCTGTGAACGTTGCGGACGCCCACACTCCGTGTACAAAAAATTCAAATTATGCCGTATCTGCTTGCGTGAGCTAGCATATAAAGGTCAAATTCCTGGCTTGAAAAAAGCAAGCTGGTAAACAACATGGGACAGCACGGTTAATGGACTTCACATTTTGAACAGATCATTCGGTATCAGTACTGCATGAACACGAGAAATGATGAAGCCTGCCGAGCGGGACTGAATTAGAAAACTTGCCGTAAAGGAGGCTACAACGAATGGTCATGACAGATCCAATCGCAGACTTTTTAACTCGTATTCGTAACGCCAACAACGCGCGTCATACGAAAGTGGAAATTCCTGCTTCTAACTTAAAAAGAGCTATGGCCGATATCCTGAAATCAGAAGGTTTCGTCAAGGATGTTGAATTCGTGGAAGATGACAAACAAGGAATCGTCCGCATTTTCTTAAAATATGGTCAGAACAACGAACGTGTAATCACTGGTGTTAGACGTATCTCTAAACCAGGCCTACGCGTTTATGTTAACGCAGAAGAGATGCCTAAAGTACTGAACGGACTGGGTATCGCCCTAGTATCGACTTCAGAAGGCGTCGTTACAGATAAAGTAGCACGTGCTAAAAATATCGGGGGAGAAGTCCTCGCATACGTTTGGTAATCATTAAGAAAGATGAAGGAGGTGCCGGACTTTGAGCCGTATCGGAAATAAGCCTATCACTATTCCTGAAGGTGTTGATGTAAACATCGACGGAAACGTGGTAACAGTTAAAGGGAAAAACGGAGAATTATCCCGTGAAGTGAGCCCTGTTATTGATATTAAAATCGAAGACAACGAAATGATCTTTTCACGTCCAAATGATTCTAAAGCTAGCCGTACGATCCACGGAACGACTCGCGCGATCGTGAACAACATGGTTGAAGGTGTATCTGTTGGATTTGAAAAAGTTTTAGAACTAAATGGTGTTGGTTACCGTGCACAATTACAAGGTACTAAACTTGTATTGAGCGTTGGTCTTTCACACCAAGTTGAATTTGAACAAGTTGAAGGATTGACAGTCGAAGTACCATCTAACACTGTTATATCTGTTAAAGGTGCAAGCAAAGAAAAAGTTGGCGCATTAGCTGCTAACATCCGCGCTGTACGTCCACCTGAGCCATACAAAGGTAAAGGAATTCGCTACAGAGGCGAACACGTACGTCGTAAAGAAGGTAAAACAGGTAAATAATGAGTATAAGTGGAACCTGATCCATCAGCGTATCGTGTTCTGCTTCTCTATTTGCCAGTTGACCCGTCGATCTCTGTAACAGGAGAATTCTATATAAAGAGGTGACAATTGTGATTTCAAAACCAGATAAAAACAAATTACGCAAGAAAAGACAAAAACGTATTCGCAGAAATCTTTCTGGTACTGCTGAGCGCCCACGTTTGAACATTTTCCGTTCGAATAAAAACATCTACGCTCAAGTAATTGATGATGTAGAGGGTGTAACGCTCGCAAGTGCATCTTCCTTGGATACTGATGTTTCAGGTGATTCAAAAGTTGAAGAAGCTGCTGCAGTAGGCGCACTAGTAGCTAAACGCGCAGTAGACAAAGACATTACTGAAGTAGTCTTTGATCGTGGAGGATATCAATACCACGGACGCGTTCAAGCATTAGCTGACGCAGCACGTGAAAACGGACTTAAATTCTAAAGAAAAGG
Organism: Alkalibacterium sp. s-m-28; assembly: GCF_054658175.1. NCBI lineage: Bacteria > Bacillati > Bacillota > Bacilli > Lactobacillales > Carnobacteriaceae > Alkalibacterium > Alkalibacterium sp. s-m-28. The sequence goes on along the minus strand of NZ_BAAGIQ010000013.1, from coordinate 14,976 downwards.
AGGAGTTACAGTACATGACAACTCATATTGATGCATCTAAATTAGATATTGAAGATCGCGTAGTAGAAATCAACCGTGTTACTAAAGTTGTTAAAGGTGGACGTCGTATGCGTTTCGCTGCTTTAGTAGTTGTTGGAGACAGAAACGGACATGTCGGTTTTGGTACCGGTAAAGCTCAGGAAGTACCTGAAGCGATCCGTAAAGCGATCGATGACGCTAAAAACAATCTTGTGGAAGTACCTATGGTTGGAACTACTCTTCCACACCAGATTATCGGACGCCATGGTGGCGGTAAGATTATTCTTAAACCAGCTGTTGCCGGTTCTGGAGTATCTGCTGGTGGACCTGTACGTGCGGTACTGGAATTGGCTGGGGTACAGGATGTTTCCTCTAAATCAGTTGGATCCAGCTCACCAATCAACATGATCCGTGCAACAATTGACGGAATCAGCAATTTGAAACGTGCTGAAGATGTAGCTAAACTACGCGGAAAATCCGTAGAAGAATTACTTGGATAAGGAGAGATGACTCAATGGCAAACTTGGAAATTACTTTAAAACGCAGTTTGATTGGTCGTTCTCAGAAACAGATCCAGGCAGTTCAGACTTTAGGTCTTAAAAAGCTAAACCACACAGTGGTAAGACCTGACAATGAATATGTTCGAGGAGCAATCAAACATATCACTCATTTAGTCGATGTTAAAGAAGCCTAATGAGTACAGAGACTAACTAAAGGAGGTGCCAGAATTTATGAAACTTCATGAATTAAAACCTGCAGAAGGATCTCGTAAAACACGTAACCGTGTAGGTCGCGGATCATCTTCTGGTAACGGAAAAACATCCGGCCGTGGACAAAAAGGGCAGAAAGCTCGTTCAGGCGGAGGAACACGTTTAGGTTTTGAGGGTGGACAGACACCATTGTTCCAGACTCTACCAAAACGCGGATTTACTAACTACAACCGTAAAGAATTTGCTATTGTTAACTTAGACACACTTAACCGCTTCGAAGAAGGTACAGAAGTTACTCCAGAACTACTTGTAGAAACAGGAGTAATCAAAAACGAAAAATCCGGTGTGAAAGTTTTGGCGAAAGGAAACGTCGATCACAAACTAACTGTGAAAGCACACAAGTTTTCTGCTTCTGCTAAAGAAGCGATCGAAGCTGCCGGTGGATCAGTAGAGGTGATCTAATGATCGAACTGATAAAGGGCGCTATCAAAGAAAAAGATGTTCGTACTCGTGTATTATTCACCTTAGGTATCCTGATTGTGTTCCGTCTCGGAACGCATATTACGGTACCAGGTGTAAATGCACAGGCATTAACAGAATTATCAGATACCGGCTTGTTCAACTTGCTTGATACCTTTGGTGGTGGAGCTCTGGGGAGTTACTCAGTTTTCGCTCTAGGTGTATCTCCATACATTACGGCATCGATCGTCGTACAGCTCCTGCAGATGGACGTCCTTCCAAAGTTCAAGGAATGGTCCGAACAAGGTGAAGTGGGACGTAAAAAGCTGAACCAGGCCACGCGCTATTTAACAATCGTTCTGGCATTCTTCCAGGCGATTGGTATCTCTTATGGATTTAATGCGCTGACTGGACTGGGACTCGTAAGAAATCCTGGACCGGCGACGTATATTATCATCGCAATCATCCTTACAGCAGGAACGATGCTTGTTATGTGGTTAGGTGAAATGATCACCGTTCACGGATTCGGTAACGGAACATCATTCATCATCTTCTCAGGGATCATTGCTCGTATTCCACAAGATGTACAGCAGTTCTATAACACGCAGATCCGTAATGCAGGAGATGAAATCGTCAGTGCCTGGGCATTAGCTGCAGGAATCATCGTCGTATTCATTCTGCTCGTTATTCTCGTAACGTTTATGGAAAATGCAAAACGTAATATACCTGTCCGTTATTCAAAACGTGCCAGCACGTCCAAGGACAGTGCTGTATTGCCACTTAAAGTTAACTCAGCTGGAGTTATTCCAGTTATCTTCGCCAGTTCGTTTCTTATGACTCCGCAGATCATTTTAGGTTACTTTGCTCAAGGTAATCAGAATGCTGCATGGTTCCAGACACTGAATAACATTTTCAATCTTCAGGAACCGCTTGGAGCAGCTCTGTACACGATCCTTATTGTTCTCTTCACGTACTTCTACGCCTTTATTCAGGTCAACCCTGAAAAAGCCGCGGAAAACCTGCAGAAACAAAATGGATATATACCTAGTGTCAGACCTGGACGAGCTACAGAAGAATACATTGGCTATATGCTTATTCGTTTAAGCACAGTTGGAGCGATTTATCTAGGAACGATCTCATTGCTTCCGATTGTGGCTTCTGCTTTGTTCAATCTACCCAGTTCGATTGCTTTAGGAGGAACAAGCCTGCTCATCGTTGTCGGTGTGGCACTTGACTCCATGCGTCAGCTTGAAGGATTGCTGAGCAAGAAGAGTTACCAAGGTTTCATTCAGCGCTCATAATGGTAGCCCATTGAAAATAGACGATTTGCCCCTTAGTCTTTACTGCCTGCCAGTAGAGGGTGAATCGGTCTTTTTTCCGTTAATGCTGAAGAAATTTTTACCAACTTAAGGAGGAAGCAAGATGAATTTGATCCTGTTAGGTCTTCCCGGAGCAGGGAAAGGGACTCAGGCTGCACGTATATCTGATAAATTCAATATACCGCATATTTCTACCGGAGATATGTTCAGGGCAGCTATGAAGAACAAGACTCCACTGGGTTTGGAAGCAAAAAAATACATGGACGAGGGAAATCTCGTGCCAGATGAAGTAACAAATGGAATTGTCAAAGAACGTCTCGAACAAGACGATGCCAAAAGAGGGTTTTTACTGGATGGCTACCCTCGCACGTTGAATCAGGCACAGGCTTTACAGAAAGCTTTGGCTTCGAAGAACAGAAGACTGCAGCATGTTCTGTACATTAAGGTACCTAAAGACATTTTAATGGAACGTCTGACCGGCCGATTCATGTGTTCAAACTGTGGTGCTACGTATCACAAGACAATGAATCCACCTAAAGTGGAGGGCACTTGTGATAAATGCGGCGCACACGATTTTTATCAGCGTGAAGACGATAAGCCTGAAACAGTTAAGAATCGTATTGATGTGAATGAAGAACAGACAGAAGTACTTGTCAAGCATTATGCTGACTACGATCTGGTTCGTGAAATTGACGGCGAACAGGATCCGAAAAAAGTATTTCAGGACATTGTGGACCAGTTAAACTAAGAAGTCCGATGTTTTATAATGAATCCTTGCAATGATTGTGTGCGCATGATATAATAGTACGAGCGTCAAAAAGCTGGCGTTTTACATTATTATAGTAGATAATCAAGTGAGAATACTTTGTTCTCACTATTTCATGTGTACAGAAGTGAGATATCAAAGGAGGAAACCAGGCGTGGCAAAAGATGATGTTATAGAGATTGAAGGAACCGTCCTAGAAACTTTGCCTAATGCAATGTTCAAAGTTGAATTGGAGAACGGGCACGAAATTCTAGCACACGTTTCTGGCAAAATTCGTATGAATTACATCCGGATTCTGCCTGGGGATAAGGTAACGGTAGAATTGTCTCCATATGATTTAACTCGTGGACGCATTACGTATCGATTTAAATAAACTTAGGACTCCGAAGACTCAAGGAGGGAAAGTTCATGAAAGTAAGACCATCAGTCAAAAAAATGTGTGACAAGTGTAAAGTGATTCGTCGTAACGGCCGTGTAATGGTTATTTGCGAAAATCCTAAGCACAAACAACGTCAAGGATAATATAATAACAGGAGGTGCTCATACATGGCTCGTGTAGCAGGTGTAGATATTCCACGTGACAAACATGTGGTAATTTCATTAACATATATCTATGGTATCGGTAAGACAACAGCTCAGAAGATTCTTGAAGCTGCAGGCGTACCAGAGGAAACTCGTGTACGTGAACTGACAAACGATCAATTAGATGCAATCCGTGCTGAAGTCGATAAACTGAAAGTTGAAGGAGATCTTCGTCGTGAAGTGAACCAAAACATCAAACGTTTAATCGAAATCGGATCATACCGTGGCATTCGTCACCGTCGTGGTCTTCCAGTACGTGGTCAGAACACTAAAAACAATGCGCGTACGCGTAAAGGCAGAGCAATCGCTATTGCCGGCAAGAAAAAATAATCACCTAAGTTAGGAGGTCAATCTACGAATGGCTAAAGCAAAAAGACCCGCTCGTAATCGTAAACGTCGAGTGAAAAAGAATATTGAACACGGAGTAGCACATATCCGTTCAACATTCAACAACACTATTGTAATGATAACTGATGTACATGGAAACGCGATTTCATGGTCATCTGCTGGATCATTAGGATTCAGAGGTTCTCGTAAATCAACACCTTTCGCTGCTCAAATGGCTGCTGAAGCTGCTGCTAAAGGCGGAATGGAAAATGGCATGAAGTCTGTCGAGGTTACTGTTAAAGGACCTGGGTCAGGCCGTGAAGCTGCAATCCGTTCTCTACAAGCAACTGGTTTGGAAGTAACTGCAATTCGTGACGTAACACCGGTACCACATAACGGATGCCGTCCTCCAAAACGTCGTCGCGTTTAATAATAGATGTCGTTTTAGGATAGCGTGGACTAAACGTTTTGAAAGGGGTAAACGGACTATATGATCGAAATTGAGAAACCGGTAATAGATACAGTTGAGATCAGTGAAGATGGAAAATTCGGCAAGTTTGTCGTAGAACCGCTTGAGCGAGGATACGGAACTACTCTGGGTAACTCCCTGCGTCGAATCTTACTATCATCTTTGCCAGGTGCTGCCGTCACAAATATTCAAATTGATGGCGTTTTGCATGAATTCACTGCGATCGATGGAGTAGTAGAAGATGTTACTGCCATCATTTTAAACTTAAAAAAACTCGCGCTTAAGTTGTATTCTGATGAAACTAAAACAATTGAAATAGATGTCGAGGGACCGGCAACTGTCACAGCTGCTGATATTATTTTTGACAGTGATGTTGAAATAATGAACCCGGATCTATATATTTGTACAGTCTCTGAGGGTGGACACTTACACGCCCGAATGGAAGCACAAAAAGGCAGAGGGTATGTACGCGCTGAACACAACAAACACGATGATATGCCGATTGGTGTATTGCCGGTTGATTCGATTTATACCCCAATCAGCCGAGTGAACTACCATGTCGAAAATACACGTGTTGGAGAAAAAGAACAGTACGACAAGCTGACGCTTGATGTATGGACAGATGGTTCGATCTCTCCTGAAGACGGTGTAAGTTTAGCAGCTAAAATCATGACCGAACACCTGAATATATTCGTCAACTTGACAGAAGAAGCCCGCGAAGCTGAAATCATGGTTGAAAAAGAAGAAACACAAATGGAAAAAATGCTTGAGATGACTATCGAAGAGCTTGATCTGTCTGTACGTTCTTACAACTGTCTGAAGCGAGCTGGAATAAACACTGTTCAGGAACTGACAAATAAAACTGAACCAGAAATGATGAAAGTCCGTAACTTGGGACGTAAATCACTGGAAGAAGTTAAACTTAAATTAGGCGAGCTCGATCTGGGCCTGCGTGATTAAGAGTAATTACTCATACTAACTGATATACCTAAACAGGTATGTTATAAAAAACTGACCGGCATGTCTGACATGACGGAATTGTAATCTTGTAGTTAAGGGAGGATTTCGACGAATGGGTTATCGTAAATTAGGACGTACTAGTTCACAGCGTAAAGCAATGCTTCGTGATCTGACATCAGATCTTTTCATCAACGAGCGTATTGTAACTACTGTGACTCGTGCGAAAGAAGTATCTAAACTTGCCGATAAAATGATCACATTAGGTAAGCGTGGAGACTTACACGCTCGTCGTCAAGCTGCTGCATTTGTTCGTAACGAACTGGCAACTGTATCAGAAACTGAAGACGAAATCGTAGTACAAACTGTACTTCAAAAACTGTTTGATGATATCGCACCTCGTTTCGCTGAGCGTAACGGTGGATACACACGCGTACTGAAAACAGAACCTCGTCGTGGTGACGGTGCACCAATGGCTGTACTTGAGCTTGTTGAGGGACCTGCAGCTTCTGCTGACGAAGATGCTGAGTAATCAGTAATCGATATAATGATTTGACCAAATCACTTTTGGATGTATGATGAGCGTTACGATGATGGACTAGTTTCCAAGTGTCTAGCTCAGTTTCCCCCGGAGGATTCCTTCGGGGGGAGCACCATATATCGCAAAGTGTTTTTTTTATATGTTTACATAGTGAATGACTTAATCAAGTTTCGGGATCATACCTTTAGCAGGAATATCTGCATAAAGAATCGTACCCCAGCATAGCGAGAATGGCAGTAAGATAACTTTAAAAGCCTTTAATGTAAAGGGATACATGAGGCTTTAGCTATTGTTATCTCAGACTGTTTTTGGTAATCTTGTAATGTTGAGTTGCTGTCTTGACACCTAAGACGCTGCACTTAAAGACTGAATCAAAAAGTTGAGGTAAATCATGTCTGAAATTATAAACGTTAAAAACGTCACTTACACATATGATGATGAAGATCAGCGTCCTGCTCTTAAGGGTGTATCTTTTTCGATCAATAAAGGCGAATGGGTCGCAATCATCGGACCTAACGGCTCTGGTAAGTCCACTTTGGCCAAGACGGTCAACGGGCTGATCGAACCCGATAGTGGAGAAGTTGCTGTCGGTGGTCTTGAGCTGAATGAAAAGAATGTATGGTCCATTCGTGAAATGGTCGGCATGGTCTTTCAGAACCCTGATAACCAGTTTGTCGGATCGACTGTTCAGGATGATGTAGCCTTTGGACTCGAGAATCTGGGTATTCCCAGAGAAGAGATGCTTGAACGGGTCCGAACAGCTCTGGAAAAAGTGAACATGCTCGAGTTTGCTGAACGTGAACCAGCCCGTCTATCCGGAGGTCAGAAGCAGCGTGTAGCTATTGCAGGAATCGTTGCACTGAGACCGGACATCATGATCCTTGATGAAGCAACCAGTATGCTTGATCCTCAGGGAAGAGAAGAAGTTCTGCGTACAGTCAAGGAAGTGAAGGAGCAGGAGAACTTATCTGTCCTGTCCATCACTCATGATATTGACGAAGCGGCAGCTGCCAACCGGGTACTGGTCATGAGAGACGGCCAGATGATCCAGGAAGGGACTCCGGAAACGATCTTTTCATATGGAGAAAAACTTGTCGAAATGGGACTGGATCTGCCCTTCCCTGAAAGATTGAAGGCATCACTTAAGAAAGAGGGCATTGATGTGCCCAAGGATTATCTGACTGAAGAAGGGATGGTTGACTGGCTATGGACATACGTTTCGAAGAAGTAGGCTACACCTATCAGCCGGGTACACCCTTCCAGAGTAGAGCGCTTCATGATATCAATCTGACGATCAAAGACAGTTCCTTTACTGCCATCGTCGGACATACCGGAAGTGGAAAGTCGACTGTACTTCAGCATCTGAATGCGCTGAAAAAGCCGACTAGTGGTCAAGTGACTATCGGAGACCGTGTCATTACAAACTTTTCTGAGAATAAGGGACTCAAATCTCTGCGTAAAAAAGTCGGGATCGTTTTCCAGTTTCCGGAAGCTCAGCTGTTTGAAGAGACGGTTGGCAAAGATATCGCATTCGGACCGAAGAACTTCGGCCTGTCCGAAGAAGAAGGCCTGGAGAAAGCCAAGGAGCTCCTGCCGCTAGTGGGACTGGACGAATCCTTTATGGAACGGTCACCTTTTGACTTGTCTGGAGGACAGATGCGCCGTGTTGCTATAGCTGGAGTGCTGGCTCTAGAACCGGAAGTTCTGGTTCTGGATGAGCCGACAGCAGGTCTGGATCCTCAGGGACGCAAGGAGATTATGGATATGTTCTATACTCTCTACAAGGAACAGGGACTGACTGTTGTGCTGGTGACGCACCAGATGGATGATGTGGCGACATACGCTGACCACATGATCGTTCTTGAAAAAGGGACGGTCATGAAAGAAGGGCACCCGAGAGAACTGTTTAAGGAAGCCGGGTGGTTATCCAGCATGCAGCTGGGTGTGCCGTCAACCGTCCGTTTTGCTCATGAGCTAGAAGAAAAGTTCGAGTGGACATTTGATCCGCTGCCTTTGACAACAGATGAGCTGGCCCAGCAGATGAAAGATAAGCTAGCGAGCAAAGCAGGTGAAGGATTATGATGGAAAAACTGATATTCGGACGTTATATCCCGGGCAACTCATTTATTCACCGGTTGGATCCTCGGGCGAAGCTGATGGGAGCCATCTGGTTCATTATCATCATCTTTCTTGCGAATAACTGGCTGACCTATGTTCTCCTGACCGTTTTTGTTCTGACGGCTGTCAAGCTCTCTGAAATCAGCCCGAAATTCTTTATCAATGGTGTGAAGCCACTGATCTGGCTGATCCTCTTTACAGTAATTCTACAGATTCTGTTTACGAGCGGATCGACGATCTGGTTCAGATTCGGGCCAGTCGTTATTTCACAGGAAGGGCTTCTGAATGGGGTTTTCATCTTCATGCGATTCGTCCTGATCATTTTCATGTCGACAATCCTGACGCTGACGACGATGCCGCTGTCTCTGACGGATGCCATCGAGTACCTGCTGCGACCGCTTGCTGCAGTTAAAGTGCCTGTTCACGAAATTGCCTTGATGCTGTCGATCGCCTTACGTTTTGTTCCAACGTTAATGGATGAAACGGAGAAGATCATGAATGCCCAGCGTGCGCGAGGCATCGATTTTGGTGAAGGAAATATTTACCAGCAGATGAAAGCTATCGTACCGCTACTGATTCCTCTGTTTGTCAGCTCATTCAACCGGGCTGAAGAACTGGCTACGGCTATGGAAGCACGAGGCTACAAAGGTGGAGAAGGACGTACCAAGTACCGCCAGCTGGAATGGGTCAACAGAGATACCATGACAATGGTGGCATTTGGCCTTCTGTCGGCCGCATTATTTGTACTGAGAACTTAATCAACAGGGATGAAGATGCTTATCTTTATCCCTGTTTTTTTGATATAATGACTAACCATATGTGTTAAGATAGCGATAGGATAAGGAGTATCTGTTACATACATTAATCTGACGAGGTGAAAAAGATGACGATTAAAAGAAAAATTGTCTGGACAGTTTTAGGTGGGACTCTACTCACAGGATGTGGCATGATGGGAGGTGGAATCCCCAACGATTTAGATGATAATTGGGTATCTTACATGCAGGAGGCTGAAAGCAGCCGGGGAAGACAGCGACACGGAAGAAACTAGCTATAGAACGGTTCTTGAAGCAATAATAAATTCCGAAGAATAAATTGCAGCTGAGGTGAAAGAAGATAATCTTATTCTAAGCTACACTGGCTATGACCCTGACGTATGGGATGAAAATGAGATAGATCAGCTTGAGGTTGAAGACGACACTCTTGAAGAGACGACTAACTGATCAACCATTAATAGGGTTTGGCTGTGTAGTTAATTGACTAAGAAGTGGTACACCGTAAAAGTGGTGTGAAGTTTAATCCGCGCTATATTTTTTCAATAAACTAGTATTTACAGAGATGTAGACTTCTCAAGCAAAATGAAAAGTTAAAGGAAGTAAGTAAAATGACAACGTACAGGTATAAAATTGTTCTAAGTTATGACGGCACAGAGTTTTCTGGATTTCAGGTGCAGCCGAACAAGCGGACAATTCAGGGTGAGCTGGAAAATACTCTGAAGAAGATGTCCAAAGGTCACACAGTCAAAGTCCACGGAGCTGGACGGACTGATGCAGGAGTCCATGCAAGAGGACAGGTTGTTCACTATGACTTTCCCTTCTATATCGAGCCAAAGAGGATGCATATTGGTCTGAACAGCATGACGCCGGAAGACATAACCGTGACTAATGTAGAATTGACCGATGTAGACTTTCATTCACGCTTCCAGGCTAAAGGGAAGATGTACAAGTATACAATAGACAATAATCAGTTCAGGGATCCGTTCATCAGGAATTATGCTTATCACCATCGTTACCCGATGACGTTGGAGCCGGTTGAAGAAGCAATGACTTATCTCATAGGCACCCATGACTTTACCAGCTTTGCGTCGACTAAGTCGGAGGTGGAAGACAAAGTCCGCACGATCTATCAAGCCTCGGTCGAATGGGACACCAGCTCTAACACGTGGGTATTCACCTTTGTAGGCAACGGATTTTTATATAATATGATTCGGATCCTGATGGGGATTCTGGTGGAAGTGGCTTCTGGTAAGCGACTGGCTTCAGATATTCCGCTGATCATTCAGGCCAGAGACCGTGAGGCAGCAGGAAAAACGTTAGCACCGGAAGGTTTATGCATGGAACGTGTGTATTATGATGAAAAGGACATACCTGGATTCACAGATGAAGGAGAGGACCGTCCAGATGCATAAGAAGACATATACGGTGACAGGGCTCCCAGTTGAAGCCAGCTACACGAGTGAAGAAGTAACGGAGATTTTTCTACCATTGCTTCAGAAACTGGTGACCATGCGTACTGAAAAAGGTAACCGAGTCATTGTCTACCTCGCAGCACCACCGGGAGCCGGAAAAACGACTTTATCGCTGTTTTTGGAAGACTTATATAAAGAAATAGATACGCCTTTTAAATTTCAGGCTGCTGCAATGGACGGGTTTCATCATTACAATACTTATCTTGATTCAAATGACATCGAAAGAGAAGGTGCCGTATTCCCTCTGAGGACCTTTAAAGGTATTCCTGAGACATTTGACAGACTTCGCTTATACGTAACGATTCAGGAGCTGAAAAACAAGCAGGAGGTCCTGTGGCCGACTTACGATCGTCTACTTCATGATGTATCAGATGAAACAGTGAAGGTTGATGCAGATATTGTTCTCGTCGAAGGTAATTATCTGCTTCTTGATCAGCCAGGGTGGGCAGACTTTCGTCAGTTGTGCGACTATTCTGTTTTCATCGAGTCAGATATCAATACGCTGACAGATCGGCTTGTAAACCGGAAGCAGCGGGGAGGAGCCACTCATGAAGAAGCACGTCGTCACTATGAGCGAACAGATAAGGTAAATGCCGAACGTGTACTGAGCCAGTTCTCAGATGCGGACCTGATCCTATGGCTGAACACGGATGGCAGACTAACTGTAAAAGAATAGAAACGCCAGTTATCACAAAAAGCAGCAGAGCTGATCGGATGTAAGATTCAGACCAGTTCTGCTGCTTTAATTAACTGAGCGCTTTATTAATGCGTGTAGTTATCGAAATATCCTTGGATGAAGATAATTGGTGTCCCTTTATCTCCGCTTCCTGACGTCAGGTCAGAAAGTGAGCCAATCAGGTCAGTTAAGCGACGAGGTGTCGTTCCCTGAGCTTCCATCTGTCCAACTAGATCCGCCCCTTTATTTACGATGTGTTCTGAGATAGCTGCTTTCAGTTCGTTTCCTCTTAAATGAGCAAAGTTGTTGTCGGCAAGGTATTTCAGTTTCACTTCGTTAGGTGTACCGTCCAGACCGCTTGTATAAGCAGGAGATACCACAGGATCCGCCAGTTCCCAGATTTGTCCGACCGGGTCTTTAAACGCGCCATCGCCATAAATCATGACTTCAACTGTCTTCCCGGTTTCTTTTTTCAGCCGAGCCTGGATCGCTTCCACTAGAGGCTGACCGTTGTTTGGGAAAAGCTTGACGGTTTCCTCAGTTGCCTTGTTGGAACCTAACAGACCGTAATCTGAATTGTAGCCGCTGCCGTCCAATGATTCAGACAGGATATCATCCAGACCGAACACTTTTTCAGCACCTTCAGCCTTGACCAGACGCTTCGTGCGGAAACGGCTGTGAATGTCGCAGGCCAATACATTTTTAGTATAGTTAACAATAGTTTTCGCATCATTAGAAAAAATGACTTCACATTCTGCGCCTTCATTTTCTACCAGTGATTTGTAGTAATCGATATAGTCGACACCAGTAAATGGATGAGCTTTGTATCCAAAGTAATTACGGAATTCCGATTCGCTTAAGACATCTGACCAGGGATTGATACCGTGGTCGTCTAATTCATCCAGCGAGACCAGGTGATTACCCACTTCATCAGAAGGATAACTCAGCAGAAGAACGACTTTGCCAGTTCCTCGGGCGATACCTCTTAAAATGTTTGAGAAACGGTTACGACTGAGGATCGGGAAAACAACTCCGACCGGTTCACCATCAAATTTTCTTCCGACGTCTGTTGCGATGTGATCCAAAGTAGCATAATTTCCCTGAGCACGGGCTACGATCGATTCAGTAATCGTTACGATATCCTGATCCATTATCTCATAGCCTTCTGCCTTAGCAGAGTCAAGCACCGTATCTACAACAATCGATTCCATATTGTCGCCTTCATTGATGATTGGACTGCGCAGCCCGCGGACAACTGTCCCAACTGTTCTTTGCAAAATAATCTCTCCTGTAAATCGTATTTGGTAAAAAATAGAAAAAGGGCACAAAAACCCCTATATAGTATACATAAAATAAAGACAAATTTAAATCCTGTTTTAACAATGTTCTTGTCAGATCGGGGTGTATCCTGTCACAGATTGTATTGAAAGATTAAGAATGAAAAAATCGCCTGAGCGAGTTTACATAACGACGATCTTAGTAGAGTGATTAAGGTTATTATTCTATGAAAAAGTAAAAGCTTGCTATTTTTTTGGTAATATAAGTAAGTAGAGATAGGCACGTGTTTGAAGGTTAGGCACCGTAACTCAAACGGAAAACCCAACTGAGTTCGAGTGCTACATTCATGCACCATCAAAATAAAGCAGATTTCCAACCAATAACCTTAAATAGGGAAGACTGATCAAGTGATGATCAGTCAACATCTTACTAATTATTAAAAGGAGCACGGTCAGATGAAAATTATTGCAGCAATCGATTCATTCAAGGGGTCAATGACTAGCGAAGAGGCAAATCAGTCGGTGATCGATGCACTGCCACATCATGAAGTCGTAAGCTTTCCTATCGCTGACGGCGGAGAAGGCACAGTAGATGCATTCGTCAGAGCAGAAAAAGGAGAAGTGATCACCCGGACCATTACTGGCGTCAACGGTCAGCCTTATCAGGGCCGATGGGGATGGATTGAAGAAAATAAGACAGCGGTCATTGAAGTCGCAGAAGGGGCCGGAATCATTCAGGCAGATCCTAAAACTTTTCATCCTGAAAATCATACCAGTTACGGTGTGGGGGAACAGATCAGACAGGCGCTTGATTACGGGGCTGAAACAATTATACTTGGTCTGGGCGGCAGTGCGACAACCGATGGAGGAATAGGCATGCTTCAGGCGCTAGGGGTAATATTTAAAGATGTAGAAGGAAAGTCACTTCCAGTATTGCCCGTTAATTTAAAAGCAGTCGAAGCCATAGATGCCTCTGAACTGGATGAACGGGTGACTTCTGTGAAATGGGAGCTGGCTTCGGATGTGTCCAACCCTCTTTTGGGACAGAACGGAGCCGTCTATGTATTCGGGGAACAGAAGGGGCTATCCAAAGATGAGCTGCCAGACTATGACAAGGCAATGGCTGAATATGCCCGCCTAGTTGAAGAGTGCACACAGAGTAAGATGACTGAAATAGAAGGAGCGGGAGCTGCTGGGGGAATTGGGTTTGCGGCATTATCCTTTTTTGGATGCACCTTCCAGAGCGGCCTGACTCTATTGGCTGATAGAGGCAACTTCAAGGCTCTTTTAAATGATGCAGACCTGGTAATTACTGGAGAAGGAAAATTCGATACCCAGTCTCTTCAAGGTAAGGTTCCTGTAGGGATCAGCCGCATGTGCAGGGAAACTGATGTCCCAGTGATTCTGTTTGCCGGAAAAATCGAAGAAGGTCTAGCAGATGTTCCGGAAGAACATATCCAAGCTGTCCTGCCGATCGTGGACGCACCGATGACTTTGAAAGAAGCGATGGACAAAGGACCTGAGCTACTGGAACGAGCAGTCAGGCGTGCCTTTAAACTCATCGATGCAACCAAATTTAGATAACTAAAAAAAGCGGACCGCGTCTCCCATCAAGGAAGCGGTCCGCTTTTGTATGTCTATTTCTGATTAAGGCATGGCACGAATGATCTTGTCACCAAAGTCGACATCTAGATTTGTAAGGTTCAAAATATCCTGATAATCAACCGAATTAGTAATGACAATTGGTGTGATCGTGTCGAATTGAGAATGCGTCACTGAAGCCCCAGGTCTTTGTTTCCTTTGATGACAACTGGGTAAAAGTGAGCTTAAGGTACATCGTCGGAACGAGAGAACGACGAAAAATCAGGGATGAGTTGTTCCGGACCATTTTAAAACGGATCAAGGCATCTGATAATAAGCGTTAGACAGCATCAGAAACCATTGAAATCGTACCGTCAGAAGATTAAACTGAATAAGAATCATGCGCCTGGACCGGTCGATGTGTTCGGGCGTTTTTTCATACATAATATGAGCAGATGAAGGAAGTGGTCCCTATGGGAGAAGAACTGATCAAAAATACGGCACGGCCAAACACCGTGCAGTCACTAGCGGAGGACATGATAAATTTAGGGCTGAAGAAAGATGCGGTGGTCCTCGTTCACACCTCATTGTCAAAAGTCGGCTGGGTAAATGGGGGAGCCCAGGCCTTCGTTGATGCGTTGCTGACGGTAATCGACGAAAGAGAAGGGACAGTGGTCATGCCGTCTCAGACGGGTGACTGGAGCGAGCCGTCAAAATGGCAGTATCCGCCAGTCCCTGAAAGCTGGTGGGACACCATTCGCGAAACGATGCCGGCCTTTGATCCCGAAAAGACACCTTGCCCGTATATAAACTGGACCCCATGTCAAGGACAGTTTGATAAAAACCCCTTATAATTTATTATCGCTCCTTCTATGATAACGTCATAGGAGGAGCGATAATACGTTTAAGCCTGGATCAATACTTAGATTTT
>NZ_BAAGIQ010000012.1:0-39259 GCF_054658175.1 Alkalibacterium sp. s-m-28 | reverse complement strand
ACAAGGAGGGGAAAGCTTCATCCCATTTAGAACCATCTTCCATCTAGTTCTATTTTACACAGAAACAGCACGGAATGACCAAGCGATAACCAAGATATTTAATTATCAAAGAACTAAAGTGAATGGAACATCAAAAGCGACTTTTTGAAATTTTTCTCCCCCATGGGGGAGAAAGCTCCATTCTTTCAAACAGTTAATCAATTAACTAAGTTAAGAACAATTCTTAACTACAAACTTATTATACGAGTTAAGAACAATTCTTAACTACAAACTTATTATACGAGAGGAGGAAGAAATAATGGATACTATTGAAAATTTAATCAGGGAGGCAAGCATCTATTTGGAAGATATGGGTTATTCAGAAGGGACAAAAATTCGTTATAAAAGTTGCTGGAACTGCTTTAAAAAGTACGCAATATTGAATAACACTTATGATTTCACTATTGATTTTGGATATAGTTTTCTTATGAATCATTATAAAATCGATTTTGATTCAAATTTAACGCCATATCAAAGATTTGCTGTTCGCTCTATAAAAGTCTTAAATAGTATTTCTAAGGGAGAGCCGGTTAATAAATGTTATCATCGTAAAGGTCTTCAAGTACCACCTTGCTATTTTGAAATCCTTAAGGATTATATAGAATTCTTAAAGAAATCAGACTTATCAGATAAGACTATTGAGGGGAAAAAGTTTAACATCATGCAATTCCTTCATTTTCTTGAGACAAATGGGATTACTAAAATCTCAAATGTACAATCAAAAATTATCTTAATTTATATCGATTCATTAAGGAATTATGCAACATCTACAAAAGTTACTATTCTGCATACTTTAAAAAGCTTCTTTAATTTTTTAACCACAAACAATTATAATACTCACCAATTATCCCATTTTTTTCTGATTATTCGATCAAATAAACTTGAAAAACTACCCTCATATTACACAAATCATGAAATTCAAACTATTCTCTCTCATGTAGATCGAAATACAGCCATCGGGCGGCGTGACTATCTCATTTTGATATTAGCGATTCAGCTAGGTATGAGAGCTGGAGACATCAGAGACTTGAAGCTAAATGATATTAAATGGCACTTAGAAAAAATTGAAATAATTCAAGGTAAAACAAAAAACTCTTTGCAGTTACCATTAAGCGAAGGTTTAAAATACGCATTAATTGATTATTTGAAGAATGGCCGACCAGTAAGTGACGACCCCCACATTTTTATTAGACATAGAACGCCTTATGGGCGTTTTGAAAAAGGCAATGTATTTTGGAGTGTTATCAATAAGTATTTAGTTCTTGCCAAAATTGATGTTAAAGATAGAAAACGTGGTCTTCATGCAATGAGACACAGTTTAGCAAGTAATCTTTTACAAGAAAACATACCATTACCTGTTATTTCAGGAATATTGGGTCATGAAAACTCAAATACGACAATGGAATATCTCCGTATCGATATCAATCAACTTCGCATGGCGGGATTGGAGGTGCCTCTATGATAGAAACAAACAAAAAGTACACGTTTGATGGCCCTTTTGCTACTTATTGTTCAATGTATGTTGAATATAAGATAGGGCTAGGGTATAAATTCCAAGTGTCTTCTTATTACAGATTAAGACAAGTCGACAATTTTTTTAAAAAATCAGGACTTAAAAAACCAATTCTTACTAAGAATATGGTAGAAGAATATGTAAGTAAAAGAGACAATGAATCTACTAAAACACAACATCAAAGAATGAGTACCATTCGTCAATTTGCTCTGTTCATGAATATGTTAGGCTTTAATTTTTACGTTTTCCCTAAAAATGAGTTTGTAAAACAAAGAGATAATTTTATCCCGTATATTTTTACTCATGATGAAATTACACGAATCTGGTCGATAGTTGATCAGTTGAAATTCTCAGGGAACAGTAAATATGCTCACCTCATTTATCCAATGCTCTTACGAATGTTATATGGGTGCGGATTACGAATTAATGAAGCACTGACTCTGCAGAAAACAGATATTAATCTAAAAGATGGTGTGATTACAGTAAGTAAAGGAAAAAATAACATCACTCGTTTTGTTCCTATGACGGAAACCCTAAGGATTTATGGTCAACACTATGTTAAAAACATGGCATTTGATATGAGTACGGAAGGATATTTTTATCCTGCTCCAGACGGGCGAAAATATAATAGTGGCTCAATTTTGAGTGGCTTCAGAAGAATATTACGTGACGCTGAAATAATAACTGATGAATCAGTAAAACCTCGGATACATGATTTACGTCATACCTTTGCAGTACACTCTTTAGAAAAAATGATTAATGAAGGACAAGATATTTATTCTTTTCTTCCTATCCTTCAGACCTATATGGGACACCGAGATGTTGAAAGTACAGAACAGTATCTGCGAATGACGAGCGATACCTACGGTAATATTATTAATTCAACTGAAGAAATGTATCAGGATGTTTTTCCGGAGGTGCAAGAAAATGAACGATTATAATTTCGGGAAATATTTGTCGATATACTTTCTTCGATACATTCCTTCAAAAATGGACTATAGCGAAAATACAGTTAAAGCATATCGCGATACATTCACTATCTTTTTAAGATATTGTACGGAAGTTCTTAATTTAAAACCGGAAAAATTGACACTAAAAGAAATAAACAAAGATTTGATTGAGACTTTTTTGAATTGGCTAATAGATGAGAAGAGATATTCCGTCAGAACAAGGAACCAAAGACTTGCAGCTTTTCATTCCTATTTTCGTTTTCTTCAAACTGAAGTGCCAGAATATTTGGACGTTTGTAATTCTGTCTTTTCAATAAAGGCAAAGAAAGTGTCGAATATAGAACAGATGACTTACTTGTCAATTGATGCAATACGAAAACTGTTGGATGCTCCAAACCGAAAAACAATAAGAGGAAAAAGAGATTTAGCTATTCTCACACTTTTATACGATACTGGCGCAAGAGTTCAGGAAATTATTGATTTAAAGGCTTCCGATTTGAGACTGTCTTCTCCAGCGACTGTCACACTGATAGGAAAAGGACAAAAAGTTCGCGTGATACCAATTACAGCTCAGACTGTAGCTATTATGGAATCATATTTAGATAGCTACCAGCTAAGTAATGAAAAGAGTGTTACAACTCCCATTTTTTTCAACAAACAGCACAAAAAACTTAGTCGTGCCGGTATAACTTATATTTTAAAGAAACATTATGAAGCAGCTCGTAAAGATAACCCTGATCTATTTCCATCAAAAATTTCGCCACATGCCTTAAGGCATAGTAAAGCGATGCACTTACTGGAAGCCAATGTAAATTTAATTTATATTCGAGATTTTTTAGGACATGCATCTATTTCTACAACTGAAATATATGCAAAAGCCAACCCTGAGATTAAACGGAAAGCAATTGAAACAGCGAGCAAGAATATTCTTCCTGAAGAAGTATTAAGCGAAGATAAAAAAGAAAGTTTGTTAAATTGGCTGAAAGAATTTATTTAGATTAAAAAGTATAAATAAGTAGATTTAATTATGTAAAGATAATTCCTTGGTTAAGCGGTGAAACTAATATTTCATCGCTTAACTTAACATAATTAATTACTTCTCATAAGATGAATGGTTATTAACGGCATTACCAGAAGAACATGCCTTAACTTTATTTGAAATCATAGAATCTCGTTTGAAGACAGCTTCTACTATTTTTTGTTCACAGACAGCCCCTGAAGGATGGTATGAGAAACTCGGTGAAGCTCTCGTCGCAGATGCAATCCTTGATCGTATTGTGCATGATTCTTACAGTATTCTGATCGATGGAGAGGTCTCTATGCGTGAGAGACATGGATTGAGGGCAGTGAAATGATTCCTTCAGAAGTGGAAGATAGACTTGCTCGTTATTTTTTTCACCGTTATTTACCAGATGAAATTATGATGGAAATAGAGAATTTATTAGTCCCTTTCTATCTTGAGGATGAGTTACCGCCGGAAAATGATATGGTGAAATTAGCAATATCCATTATAGATAATGGGCTAGAAGAATAGACAAAAGGCCACTGATGAGTAAAATATCAGTGGCCTTTTTATCCGCATTGAGTGGCTCTATGTCTCGCAATTACTGGCTCTAAACTCCGCACAAGTGGTTCTTTCTGTCCGCAATACTCAACAGTGTATACAAAGAACTTATTTATATGGTTAATATTATAATAACATAATAAAAATATCACTTCTAACAGGGATTGAGGTTCGTTGTTCATATTTTAGATGAAGTTTAGAGACCTTTCTCGTTTGAAATGCATTCTATACATAAAAAATGAAGTTCAAAACGCCTTAGCCTCTTGAACTCCATTTTCAGATATGGTATGACCCTTAAAAAGCTATAACGATAATCTGGATTGACCAGATTTCACCTTTATATTAGTACTTTAAATTCTTTTGTAAAACCTCAATCATATCATCCAATAGAGCTTCCTGGTAACCAGGGGCTTTGTTTTGATTCATTTCATGCTTGATAGCCAGCAAATCTGGATTGGTAATAGCATTCAGTTTTTTCAGTCGTGCTTCGGTCAGTGAATCTCCTATGGAAATTGAGTTTTCGTATGATAATATAGTCATTTCCCACAATTCTACGAAGTCAGGGTAGCGATTTAATAATCGTTGCGCCATCCCTATCCCTTCAGGATCCAGGTCACTAGAATAATGAAGTCTGATGCCATTCTTAACTAGCAGATCAAAACACTTCCAGGATGCCAATTTAAATTGTCCGTGTGTACAAATTAAGGGAGCTTCAGGGACGGCATCCAGTATGCTGGAAAAGACTCCAGAGTTTTCGACGATCCATACATCTTTTTTATGATTAGAGGGATAGAGACTGTCGAGGTGAATCAGTTCACGGATAGGCACATTCTGGACTACCCTCGTGTCACAAGCTATTTTCCAGAACTCTTTCTTAGGACTGTCTGTATCTGCCATAAGGTTAGCTACAGTTACATAATTAGCAATATCGTCTCTTAAGATATTATACGTCAAAAGCAGTTCATTGATACCTTCACTGGTTGTCGGAATAACCACCTTTTCATGGTCATACCTGGCTTCTCGTACAGTCAGCACGTGAATCAACAGCCTCCCAAGATTCTGGTTCCGATCAAATGCATGGGGATTGCCAGTCATTTGCTGGGCAAAGACTGGCAGTCTAATAGGGTTTTCCGGAATGTTCTGCAAGACCCTATCTAGGATGTCAACGTACGATTCAAAATCATCATAAGATTCTTCCATCAATCTGTATATCCAGTAACTATCTGAAGATTTCCCTTCCAGATAATCAAGCCAAATCTCTGCAGACGAATAGTTCATTTTTAAATGATTTAGGTAGGACTGCAGCTCAAGAGCCCGTTGTTCCTGCCTTTGGCTATTTGAAATAAGGCTTTCACCAAAATATAATTCAAGTAATTGCCGTAATTCTAAATCATCAAACTTATATTTTTTAAGCTGTTTTTCAAACTGAAGTAAGGTTACTCTTCTCTTTTTCAAAAGGATATCAGGTCTTAATCCCAAAAACTCAGCTAATTCTTCAATCTCGTTATCCGAGAATTGAATCAAGGACACACTCCCGCCTGTTTTACCTAAGGATTCATACTTCTTTTTGAATTCGGAAAACAGTTTTTTATAGAGTGCATGTGCTTTGAAATACTGAATCGACTGATGATCTTGCTTACTCATCCGACTCACCTTCTTCGCTTTCACCACTCTCATCAGTTACCAATGTGCGTTTTCTCCCGTCCCATAAATAGCGGATGACTGCGACGTGATCCGCATTTTGAGGTCGAAAGAGTTCACTTATTGCTAGGTGTGAAACGGTTGGGTAATCTCCCCATAAAACTTGTGAATTAATGATATAGTTGAAATTTAACTCTTCAACAACTTCGAATAGATCAGCAATATTTCTATCGTCCACTCCAGCAAAGGCTTCATCAAGGGAAATCAGATAAGGCGCTGTACTATCCGCTTCTTTATACCTTGAATAAGTAGCAATGAATAGCGGAATGTACATCGCTCGTGCTTTTTCTCCCCCACTGAACTTATAAAACTGATTATCTGTCAAAGGACGTTTTCTGTCGTCTCCTGTTCTCTGAAAACTCAATTCGAATGAGAACCATCTGCGATAATCCAGCACTTGTTTCAGCACTTGAAGGAGGGTTTGAAGTTCAGTTGAATCATTCATTATTCCCTTAGCTCGTTCGATTTTTGTTCTAAAATGTCTAGTCACTTTGTCAATATCATCATCATTCAACAGTTCTGATTTTTGTCTGAGCAGGTTGACTAACTCTCTGGTGTCCAATTCGTCTTCGGTTTCCGCTGTTCTTGGTTTCCATTTTATGGAGAACATCAAACCGGAGGAATCGTTTCGTGACTTCATTAATTCTTTCATTTCTTCTACCCAGCGTTCCGCTCGTCCTATTCTTGAGCGAAGTTTATGTCCAACAGACTGGAACAGTATTTCTTCATATAGGCGTTTATCCTGTTCATCCAGATACACTTGTTGTCGCTCTTTCAATGCAGACAACTCTTTTTCAACAGTATAGGGACTGACTTTTTTAGCCTGATACAAATATTCAATGACTTCTCTCTGTGAGGCACGCTGCCAATCTTTCACCATGATTTCGAACTCAGGCCTCTGTACTTCTAATTGCATCCAGTCAGGAACGGGCAAGCGATCAGTTCTCTGTGTAGGACTAAATTCAATCAGGTTATCCAGCTGATCGTTCCTTACACGAGATAAACGTCCATTTAAAACCGACAGGTCCTGATTTTCCATTGTTGTGTAAGCTTCCAGCACTTTTTGTGCTTTATCTGCTAAAGAAAGGTCTGCAAAATCAGTGAAATCATGAAGGGTTTTAGACCATTCATTAGAAAAGGAATTCTTCCAGGCTTCCATCAGATTATTCCAAAATGTCAGACTGACCTCATACTCCTGAATGTTTTTCTCGACATATTCTATATCCTTAGATTTAGACGTATGTTCTTTCCTTTTTTCAATAATTAAACGGTCTAATTTATCCATGGTATCAATGGTTTCTTGAATTTGTTTACGAATATCACTGATTCCTTCTTGTTCGATCTGCTGATTGATATACTCAATATCTTTTTTCAGGCGGTCTACTTGAGGCTGATAGGTATTAATCTCCCCCTTGTGTCTTATTATCTCGTCTTCCAGTTCTTCCAGTCTGGCTGAAATGTCTTTATGACGCTCTTGACTATTGAGTATTTGCATGTGCATGCGTTTCAGTTCACCAAGTCCTTTTTCATACAGGCGCATAACTTTAACGGCCTCCTGATAAGCAATTAGAGCTAAAGGAAGAGTGAATGAACGGGTTTGTTGAATAAGCAGCTGGTTTTGAGTTTTTAGTTCAGCCCCAATTGTCTTTACTTCTTCTGACAACATGTCAATCTGGATGGTTACCTGTGAAATCTTATGCTGCACAGATGTGAGCTGCTTATATCCTTCCGCTAAATCTTTATCATTAGGAAACTGGCGGAAGGCTTGTCTGGCAATGTCTATATCATGCTCTATAGCAGTTTGTTTATCTTTATAATCCTTCAGTTGAACTTTTTCATTTTCAATCAATACATTCAGTTGTTCGATCTGACTGTCTCTATATCTTTTACGGGCATTCTTACCTATAAAACGAACGGACTCCACAGGAATGGCATGACCCGTCATAAGGCCAATCGAATAATACCCTTTTTCTGATATAGAAAGTGCTTCACGATTGGATTCATCAATAAGGATACTTCTGAGAATCTGATCAACCTGTTCATTTGATAACGTAGCATTATCATCTAAGTCAGGCTTTAAAATATCTGCTAAAGTATAGGCCATGATTTGCGGATTAGGTGTGAGAATGCGGTCATGCTGGACGTCGACTGCTTTATCAGTTATCAGAGCATCCAGAAGTCCAGATTCCAGTAATGCTGCTTCGATTCTTTTCTGAGTCTCCTCATCAATCTCGGGTCTGAATTCGACCGCATTGTATAAAGGTACAGCTGAAACACCTTCGTTGATGAGTTTTTCACGAAATGCCTTACTTAAAGGTGGAGTCTGAGGATCCGGATCTTTCTTGTTCTTCCACTCATTTAATTCAATCGTGAGTTCTTCAAGTCGTTCTTTCTGAGAATTAATCTTTACTTTCAGATTAGCAAGGTCTTCTCGTTTTACCGACTCGTACTGATGAACAGTTTCACGAACAGGTTCACGAATATCGTCATAGCGGTAGTCTTCATACAAATGTTGCATTGCCCGTGAAACGTTCTGCATGGTTTCTTCAGGTACAGATAAATAAGAAGCGTCTTGAACCCAGCTGTATATAGAGTCCAGCTGTTTATTCTTTTCTTCCCGGAACCAGTCATTCCAGTCCTGTTCTTCTATGCGCAAAGTATCTTTCTGATACTTAACTTCTCCTAAGTGACGATCTTTTGATTCAAATGAATCTCTTAACCTGTCCAAGGCACTCAATTTCTCTGCAATCTCTTCGAGCTGAGCAAGGTGATCTTCCGCCTGCTTTTCCCATGCATCAAAAGGAAATAGTGATTTGTACTGTTCCATGAAATCACTGGAGTGAATGTTATGCGATTCTTCAAAAGCTGCCTCGCTTGCACTGGAAGATAAATCCTCATTCAAATCAGTCAACTCATTTTCCTGTTTTCGACTTTTTAGTTCTATAGCATCGCGTTGTTCCCGGGCGCTATATTCTTTTTTTCGAGCAATATCCAGACGTGATTGAGCATCTTTTAACCGACCCGTTTCCTTGTTTAAGTCATCGGTCTTTTCCCGACGTTCAGTTTCTAAATTCCATACCTTGTGCTGTGATAATCGCTGACGTTGCTTTTCGGCTGCTTGCTTGTCTAATTCATGTTTTAAAATATCTTCTTCTAATTGATTAATATTGTTATCCAGATTATTTTTTTCTGTCTTTTTATAGTTAAGCGCAGCTTCCTCTTGTTTTAAATTATCAGAAGCTGTTTTTAATCCATTAGCCTGCTCATACAGTACTTTCTGATTGTATTGTGTATAGACTTTATTGAGCGCAGAAACCGCATGGTATTCACGATTCAGCTGTTCGAGCTGCTGCTTCGTCTGATCCATCTGTTCAATCGTGTCAGACAAGTGGCGTAAGTCATCGTCAGATAAAGGAGGTAAAGCTTCTTCAAGAATGTCATAAATGACAGTCGGTCTGAAATCCTTTGAGAGTTTAGGGCTACGCAGTTGAATAAGGAGCTTGATTAAATCCTCGTATTCTTCGATGGTTTCATATCCGAAAATATACTGGTTCACGAGACTGGCATAGTCCCCTTTCGTGTCTACCAGTTCGCCTCCATCATCCAGCAGATTACGCATTTGAATTTTTGATAGTGGGATTTTTACTTTTTTCCCTTCATGTGTTTCTTCGGAGTATAAAGAAAAATCTATACCGATGCGTCGGTTATCTGTGATAACGAATCCCCAAAAAGTAAGTTGGGCTCCTCGTCTTGCTTTCAGTCCAATTCCTATGGTTATGTACTGATCAGTCTCCTGTCTTTTAAATTCCATATACAAGTAACCTGTGCGCTCCTCCAGACCCGTTACTTCTTTTTCTCCTAATAGATAATCTTCCATTCGACGGGCTCTGGATCCGAATGGGTCAAGTCTTTCTGGTCGAGTCGATCCATCAAGTAAGACAGGTAAGAAACTCTGCATGGTTACAGATTTTCCCGCCCCATTATTTCCTCTCAAAAGAAGCTTTCCGTCCGCAAAGTCAAACACTTCATCCTCATAGTACCAGTAGTTAAATAGTCCGGCTCGGTTGACTTCCCATTTGTTTTCACTTTTCATCACTCGCTAGCTTCCTCCTTAAAGTCATCTGGGTACTGCCCTTTCATACGTGCAATGGCTGCCATAAATATAATGAGACCCGTCTCTTCTTCTATGCGAGCAAAAGACCACTCGATTAGGTGTTCCAGTACATCTTCTGCTGTTTTCTTTAAGCTGCTTTTTTCTCTATATTCTATGCTCCAGCCTAGTTTGAACTCTGAACTGACGTTTTCGATGATTACTTCAAATTGAGCACGAGTCAGTCTGATTTCTCCAAAAGAACTGATCTCAAACTGATCGAGACGGTCACGTAAAAAACTTTGAACATGCAGGCTAAGCAGGGATAGCGCTTTTCTGTCAGGATACGATTCATATTGCTGTTTCTGCTCAGGAAGAGTCAGCATAGCTGCATTTTTCGTTACTTGTAATTCAAATGGTGAATGTTCTTCTATATCTTCCCTTACACGATTACGATAGCGTCTGATATAGTCGAAATCTTCATCATCTTGTTCTTTACGGTAGAGAACTGGTTCTATGAACAGTTGACGGTAGACACGCTTTCTTCGGATATCTTCCTGACTACGTTCCCAGTCCATTGTCAGAATATCTTCTATAGTCTGACAACTTTTCAGTGTCCTTAAGTGATTCCGCATGTAATAACGAGAATAAATGGTTCCTTGATACAGCACTTCTTGTTCTTCAGAACGAGCAAATTCTTCTACTCCACCGGAATAGCTGTCCACTTCACGGATACAGTTCAATTCGACCATTTTCTTAAGCACTCGTACCAGAGATTGACGATGCTGATAATTCGTCCAGTCGATTTTTATTAAACCAGGGTAGCTTTCCTCCAGTTCTTTTGCCAGTTCAGATAAAAGAAACTGGTCTTCGACTGATCGATTCTCCAGATATGCCAGTCCACAGCAAAATAGAACATAATCTCTTGGATGCTGAAAGTCCTGAATGCCCATCCAGCTTTTAGGTTCGACCGGTACTTTTTCAAGTTTGATAAAGTCTTTGTGTATAATCAGTGAATAGCCTAGCTTTTCTGAGATATATCGTCTCAGTGCTTTTTCATTTTCCCGGATAAGCTGGTAGTCAGAAGGACTATCCTGTCTCAATATCCAGTAATTCTCAAACAGCAGACCTAAAGCATGTTGCTGTTGTTCAGTGAATCCTGTTTCAAGCATAGTCTGCCTCACCTTTCTCTCCAATCAGTTCGAACCAGACATTTGGCATATCGATTTTGCCATCTTCAGAATCTAACGTTATCCGGCCTTCTTTAAAATGAAGCTTGATTTTCACTCCTAGGTCAGTTTGAACGGTTCGGTCTTTATGACCCATCGCTTTCCCTATCCAGTTCAGGAAAATTTGTCTCACTGCTGGCTGAACACGACCAATCGAATCGAGTTCTATTTTTTGTCCATTAATATACTGTTCAATCCATTCCCGCTCGAGTTCTTTTTCTTTGAGGAAAACTTGTCTGGACTTAAGTCTTTCCTCAGTACGATCGATGACCATATTAGCTCGAGTCTTTTCACGATACGTACGAATCATCGGTTTAGTCGTGTGAATCATCGGCTCAATTTCCCAAATATCCGTGTATAAATCATCAGTCGGATACTGATCGATATAATAATGCCGAGTATGATCAAATCCAAATGCTGCTGCATATAATTCGTGTGCATCTTTGATTGACTCAATTTCACTAAACCAGTCTGCCATATGAAGGTATTCTTCTCGTCTGCTTCTCAGATTCTGATTCCGTTCACCCATTCGTTGAACGACTTGAGTGATCTTTCTGATGGCATCAGTGGTCCGTTCAAGAAGCATTTCTGACTCACTTTTACCATAGGACTGTGTCCCTCTGAACCACGATTGAATAGCGAGCCAACGACCAGAATACTCCTCAAAAGGTTTCGCTTCATGCGACACATCCACTTCTTCAAGCCTTGCCTGCGTTTTATGCCGCCAGACCTGTTCGAAAAAGTGATACAAATCTTCAGTGGTCATTAGAATCAGCTTGGCTCTGATTTGTTCGGATGTTGATTGCATAGCTCGGATAAATTCTCTTAAATACGCAGTAAATTTATCTTTGTAAATCAAGAATTCTTCAGTTTTCATTCGTTCTTCCACTTCTTCACTGCTGATATATCCAATATAATCTGAGGTATTCTCGACAATCTGACGGAAATATGTTTGGATATCTTCCCATAACTGATTCGCTTCTTCATCAGTCACCAGTTTGTTTTTCAGAACAATCTGCTCCAAACTCTGCAGGTAGCTGTAAAGTCTACTGAACTGAGTCCGCTCAAGCACTCCACCGAATGAGTCCTCTTTGTTCTCCATCTCAATCAGCATGCGTTCGAACTCAATGGTATATGGAGTGGGCTGATAACGAAATCGCTTCTTCTTATACTCGTCAATTGTTTTGGAATTACCCAATTCCTGACGAGGCGTGAGATTTCCCCATTTAACCAGCTGGTTCAAATCGATATGCAGGTTGTCTTCATCATAATCGGAAAAAACATCCTGACTTTTTACATGGGTCATCACTTCTTCAGGAAAAATAAACTCCCTCATACGCTCATGCTGGATATAAAAATAGCGCATAATCGTCCGGTAACGCGCATGATTATCCGCAGTCAGGTAGGTTGCTTCCTTCACTTTGCTTAACGCCATATCAACAGTCCTTTTTAGCCGTAGTCAATTTATTTAAACTAAGTTTAGCATAGTTACCTAAGCGATTGAACAAGAAGATTAAGAAGATAATCTGGCTTAGGTAAATTTTACTTTATTGGACTTGTTCGGTAAATGTGCCTGATATTATAAATTTGACTTGTCTATCTATATGTAAAAATCAATGATTTTATATTTTACGTGTTACTTATTTATTTTGAATCACTTAGATTAAGAAAATGCACTCACTTACTTGGATTTACTACTTTCTATATTAAGTCTAGGCAATAACTTTACTCATATATCAAAAAAACACCTAGACAAGTGAACGTCTTTAAAGTACTCACTTGTCTAGATTAGGGTTTGGAATCAATAGTTTTTATTATTTTTTAGGTCAAATCTGCTCCTCAGTATCCACCTTCGAGTCGTCCTGTGTAGATTTGCTTTGACGCTGCTGTACGAATGATTCCATCCCTTCGTCTTTCAGGAACTGACTGAACGGTACAAGTTCTTCTGCTTCGTAGCGTTCTTTAAATGTTCGAATCTCTTCTTCTGAATATAAGGCTGGATCTAACTCCAGTGCTTCAGCCGGTATCGGACGGTCGTCGCTTATTTTCACGTTGACGACTACAGTCTTTCCGGATTTTTCTAGATCGACAGCTTTCTGAAAGACGTCATGCAGATCGCTGATCTCACTGACGGTCAGCCCAACGGCGCCTTGAGCTTCGGCTATCTTCGCATAGTCGACGGACTGGAAGTCGACGCCGTAATAATAGTGATTAGTGTCTTCCTGCTCGGCTTTGATGAAGGCATACTCCTCATTTGAGAATACGACATGGATGCTTGGCAAATTGTACTGAACACACGTGACGATATCCTGCATCACCATTGAGAAGGCTCCGTCTCCTGTCAGATCCCACACCTGTCTGTCGGGGAAGGATTTCTTGGCGGAAATAGCACCGGGTAGTCCATTACCCATTGTTGCAAACACACCTGACGTGCGCCACATGTTCTTAGGTGACATCTTCAAGTGACGCACGGATGTCTGGGTGGTATTCCCTACGTCAATGGAATAGATGGCGTCGTCGTCCGCTACCTGGTTGATGGCCTGGTAAGCCTGATAAATCTGCAACTTTCCATCCTTTTTGTTTTCCAGCTTGTCGATATAAGCAGACCAGTTCTTGATGTTATTCAGGTTAGCACGGTACCAGGCGCTTTCCGGTTTTTTGGAAATCTTATCTGTAATGGACCGAATGACTGACCCGGCATCGCCTAATATGGCAACGTCGACTGGGTGTCTCTTCCCTAGTTTGTAAGGATCGATATCGATCTGAATGAATTTGTCCACGTGATCGAACACACCGGTCACTTCGGTGAAGGGATAATTGCTGCCGGCGAACAAGACGACGTCCGCTTCGTCGAACACTTCTACTGCGGGTTTTCTGGAGACCCGGTTGGCTGATCCTAAGAGTGCTTCAAAATCATGCGGGAAGGTGTCATAATTGATTCCTGTTACCGCAACGGGTGCCTTCAGTTTGCTGGACAGATCCATGACGGCGTCACCGTTTCCACGAGTGCCGATTCCAGCATAAATGACCGGCCGCTTCGCATTCTCCAGTATTCTGGCCGCTTCTTCGATATCCTTCTCTTCAGGAATCGGATATGGAGGTGTCCGGTGAGCATTTGCTGAAGAATACCAGCCTTCCCGGTCGATTTCTTCCCAGCCGTAACTCACGGGTACTTCGACAGCCGCGACTCCTTTACGGGTAATGGCTGTACGAATCGCTTCATCGATGATTTTCGGAAGCTGTTCCGGATACGCTACACGTCGATTGTAGATGGCTACGTCTGCGAACACTGGGTTATGGTTCATTTCCTGAAAGGCATCCATGTTGATTTCATTTTCAGCCCGCTGTCCTATGATAGCCAGCATAGGCACGCCATCTTCTCTGGCATCATAGAGCCCGTTCATCAGATGCGTTGCTCCAGGTCCGCCAGAACCTAATGCGACACCAATTTCTCCACTGAATTTATATTGCATCGAAGCAGCCAGTGCACCGACTTCCTCGTGACGTACCTGAACGAAGTCGATAGCCGTCTCTTCATGTTTCAATGCGTCCATCCACGAGTTCAGCGATCCAGCGGGCAAGCCATAAACCTGCTTGACACCCCAGCTTTCCAGCACCTTCACTGCGGCAACGCCTGCTTCTATTTTCTCTGTATTGTTAGTCATCAGTCGATCATCCTCCTGTGATTTGTAAATACCTCTACTTTCAATTATACTCCACTTGTTTGTATATCAAGACTACTATGCATAGCGAGGAGAATACGATGTAAAAATCACTAATATTGTCCACTTAAACACTTTTTATGGTCTGTTATGATTGCGCTGTCAGGACTATAATAAGACATAATGACTAGGAGGAATGTAAATGGCAACAGTGTATCATATTTCTAAACAAGGATCAGATAGCGCAAAAGGCTCAGAAGCGGAACCGTTTCTGACTATAAACAAGGCAGCATCAGTAGCAATAGCCGGTGACACAGTCATCGTTCATGAAGGCGAATACCGTGAATGGGTCAAGCCCCAGCATCCCGGATTAAGCAACCACAGACGCATCACCTATCAGGCAGCTGAAGGTGAAAAAGTCGTCATCAAAGGATCTGAACAGATTAAAAACTGGGAAAAGACTGAAGGAACTGTCTGGAAAGCCGTGCTTCCAAATGAATTCTTTGGTGACTACAATCCGTTCAAGGAAGAAATTTACGGCGACTGGGTCGTCGACAACCCCGGCCGTCACTTAGGTGAAGTCTATGTTAACGGGAAAGCTTTTTATGAAGCTGTCTCATTAGACGATATTAAAGATCCGGTCGTCCCTTCTGAAGTGGTGGATCACTGGACGCGTACCACTGTTCCGGTTCATGACAAGGATCAGATGAAATATGTCTGGTACGGCGAAGTCGGTGAAACGGAAACGACTGTCTATGCCAACTTCCATGACTTTGATCCGAACGAGGAACTGACAGAAATCAACGTCCGTAAGAGCTGCTTCTTCCCTGACAAGACAGGTATGGACTACATCACAGTCAGAGGATTTGAAATGGCCCAGGCAGCGACGCCTTGGACGCCACCGACTGCTGACCAGCCGGGACTGATCGGTCCGCACTGGAGCAAAGGCTGGATCATCGAAAACAACATCATTCACGATGCGAAATGCAGTGCGATCAGTTTAGGTAAAGATAACACGACTGGTGACAACCACTACACCAAGCGTCAGGATAAACCAGGTTACCACTATCAGATCGAAACGGTATTTGAAGCCCATAAAAAAGGCTGGAGCAAGGAAACTGTCGGTTCACACATTGTCCGTCACAATACGATCTATGACTGCGGACAGAATGGTATAGTCGGTCACCTTGGCTGTATTTTCAGTGAAATTTATGACAACCATATCTACAATATTGCGGTCAAGCGTCAGTTCTGGGGTCATGAAATTGCCGGCATCAAGCTGCATGCGGCGATCGATACACAGATCCACAACAACCGCATCCATGACTGCTCACTGGGCATATGGCTGGACTGGCAGCTTCAGGGGACACGCGTCAGCCGCAACATCTTCTACCGCAATAATCGAGACATCTTTGTAGAAGTAAGCAGCGGACCGTTCCTGATCGACCATAATATCCTAACTGCCGACTATGCTCTGGACAACCATGCGCAAGGTGGAGCTTATGTGAACAACATCGTCAGAGGACATATGGAACACCGCAAAATGCTGGACCGCTCTACTCCTTACCATGTGGCTCACAGCACAGATCTTAAAGGAATGGCCCCTGTATACGGCGGAGATGACCGCTGGTTCAATAACATCTTCATTGGAGACGAAGGACTTGAAGAAGTCGGTACAGCTCACTACAAAGGCTATACGACGTCACTTGAGGAATTCATTTATGATGTACATCACCAGCCTGGCAGTGACCACGAAGCATTCAATGTCGTTGAACAGCCGGTCTACATCGATCAGAATGTTTACCTAAATGGTGCTGAACCGTTTGAACGTGAAGAAAACAACCTGGTGTCCGGTCATAATCCAGACATCAAGATCACTGAAGAAGGCAATGAGGTCTACCTTGAAATCGATCTGCCTGAAGGATTTGAGAATCTGCTTGGCGGCGTTCACTCCACTCAGACACTTGAACGTGTCCGTCTGGCTGACGCTGAATACGAAAATCCGGACGGAAGTGACGTCATCATCAACACTGACCTATTAGGCAAGGTCAAAGACGGCGATTCTGTACTGGGCCCAATCTCAGAACTGAAAAGCGGACATAACCGCGTTAAGATCTGGGGCTAAATTGAATAGAAAAGTTTCACGCGCCGTTCAGCCTTGACAAGAAAATAGGAAATTTACCCCGAATGAGCATACTGCGCAATGGGTAAATTTATCTTTTTCTCGAAAGGCTGGCACGTGAAACTAGACAACAATTTAGCTACAAAAAAGAGCATCAGTCCAAGTCGACTGGTGCTCTTTCCTTCATCTATGTGTCTTCACGACTTATTCATTCGTCTGTTCCGCATCTCTTTATCCAGTGCTTTATGCGCTCTTTTCGACCCGCGCTCCAGGTCTCTTTCCCGTTTTCTGACGTGGTAGTCGGTGAACAGGCCGTCCAAGTCGTACCCGTCCGGATAAAGTTGACTGGCTCGAGCGTTCAGTGTTACACGTTTACGCCTGACCTCATGGATCTCGTCTTCCACAAACACTTGAAGTGTCTGCTCTCCCTCGTCTGAATACACGAGCCCGATGGTGTCCCGGTCTGTCAGGAGCACACGGTCCCCTTTCTGAAAGCGCAGCGATGGTTCCAGTCTAGCTGAACCTGTTTGCTTCTGGCTGGCTGGTTTGAAAGACTGTTTCTCAGTAGAGTAGGATTTGTTCTGAATATATAGAGCCGCCTTATTGATCAGCTTGTCCGGCATGGCCATTTTTCTGGCGATCCATAAAGCCTGGCTCTCCCCCACTTCCCCTACTCTTAAAATATATTTAGGCGTCAGAGTCTCCCTGTCGAAGGCCATAGCGGCGGGAAGGATGTCTTCATGATCGGTTGCGAACTGCTTGATTTCCCCGTAGTGGGTCGTTGTTACAACCAGTGCACCTTGTTTGTACAAGGTCTCCATAATCGCGATTGCCAGAGAAGCTCCTTCATTTGGTTCAGTTCCACTCCCTAGTTCATCTAACAGCACCAGAGTGTGACGCCCGACTTTTGTCATAATTTCAGAAATGTTTTTCATGTGACCGGAAAAGGTGCTTAAGGCATTTTCGATTGCCTGCTGATCTCCGATATCTACAAAGATCTTGTTCATGACGGCGATCTCTGTTCCTTCTGTGGCAGGAATCTGCAGGCCGAACATCGTCATAAGAGTCAGGAGGCCGACTGTTTTTAATACGACAGTCTTGCCCCCGGCGTTGGCACCAGTAATGACCAGTCCACGGTAGGTCGTGCCCAGTTCAAAATCCAGCGGCACACTCTCTCCTTTGATTAATGGATGACGACCTTTTCTGATCTTGATTCGTTCCTCTTTGTTCACGCTAGGGGTTATACCGTCAATCGATCGGCTATATTTTGCCCTTGCGAATAGGGTATCAAGAAGTGTGACCAGTTCAATTGCTTCATTGATGGCTTGTTCCGCCTCAAAGAGGGTTCCGGTCAGCTCAGCAAGGATCTGATACTCCTCCGCCTGCTCTTGAGCCTTAAGCAATGCAATCTGTTCATTCAGTTTGGTCACTGCAGACGGCTCAATATAAACGGTCGTCCCTTTGCTTGACTGATCCACGATGTTTCCTGAAATCTTGTTCTTATAAGATGATTTAACTGGAATCGTGTAGTGTCCATTTTTATTGACAATCAGACTGTCCTGAATCATCGACCGATTCGTTGAGCTGGACAGGAACTTAGTCAGTCTCGTTTCAATTTCTTTCTCTTTGTCACCGATGTGCTTTCTGATTTTCTTCAGATTGCTTGAGGCCTCGTCGGCAATGCTCTGATGATGAATCTTCTGATAGATTGTGTCTTCGATTCGCATGAAGCTGGTCAGCCCTTTGGAGTAGCTGTATAGCAGCGGAGTCTGGTACTGATTTTTTTCAAAGAAAGTCTGGATCATCCGGTTACTTCTGAGGAAATCCGCGACCTCTGTCAGTTCTTCAGGTGTCAGGAGCATGCCTTTCGTCACATGGTCCATCAGCCGCTTGATCTGAGTCAGCCCCATGAACGGCACGTGCTGGCCGCTGTCGATGATGAGCCGTGCCTCAGTGGTTTCCTGGAGCTTCGTTTCTACTGTCTGAAGGGTTGTGTCAGGAGTAGTGTTGTCTATAATTGCCTTGGTATAATCACCGATGGCATAGGTTTTAACCTCTTGTCTAATCTGGTTGAACTGGAGGTTTGTCAGTGTTTTATTGTCGATCATTCTTCTCTTCCTTTCGTGAAAGAGATACCTGTACAGGAAATAATAAGATCGCTGAATATTATATTTGGGTACACAAAAAGACGACAGCAGTCATACTATCGTCTTAGAATTGATATTCTATAGGGTTCGACAGGTATCACTTAATAAGCATGCCAAATAAACCTTAATGGTACGGGTTTTTCTGGCTATTCAACTTACTGGGTTAGATACCTTTTACACTCACAAAATTATCTCCGTTCAACTGGATCTTAGTTATTTCCATCTGTACTATAGCAAGCACGGTCTGATCTGTCAATATTTTACGTAAAAACATATGCTGCTCCTTAATTAATATTATAATTTCTCAGATTAAAATTATAAAAAATAATAATAAGGACGTATGTTTCTGTTTATTTTGAAATATCATAAACGACCTGATGCATTTATTGATTCATATACTCCCCATTATTGTGAATAAATTATGTACAAAAAACGATGAAGTTTATGCTCCATCGTCTGTATAATATTTATAAATATATTTAGTCTCTTTCAAAAGCACCTTGGTCGAAGTAAGGAGTGAATAGCTCTGTCAGCTCGTCGAATAGAGCCGGAAAGTCATTCGACCCGACAGATTTCACACTTTCCCTGTTATCGAAAGTCAGTTTGAGTTCCCACTGCGTTCCGTCAAGAATAGCAGAGTCATTGTATTCATCTTTCCAGTCGAGTACGAACAAATCATAAAACAGAGTCTTTTTTATAGTCATCCATTCACTTAGCATGATCCTGAAGCGCACGTCACCGCCTTCTGTTTTGCTGAAAGGTGGTGAAACAGTCAAGTCTGCATAGCCGTCCCTATCTTCTATTCTAATGGACTGGTAACCGGAGAAAAAGCCACCATGAGAAAAAAAGACTTCGTCACAATGCAGTTCCGGACTGTCCTTAGCCCCACCAAAAGACTGGCCACACACCTGGCAGATATATTTACTGGCAGCTTGCGTTTCTCCACTATTTTCTTCCGCTTCCGCTTGTCCGCGATATGGGCAGTGTTTATCTGACATGGGTCGTCACCTTACTTTCCTATTATTTACAAAGATCGCTTACTGAATCTAAGCAAACGGGAATAATTAATCGTACAGCTCAATCAGCTCACCGCTCGTAAGATTATAACTCATGATGGTATTATCTGAATAGTCATTTACCAGTGTAAACAAGAGGTGATCTTCAATAATCGTCAGGTTATGAATATTTCCATAGGGATGGATCCGGGTTTTAGTTCCTCCATCATGACCTGAGATAAAGAGTCCACGATCCACATTGGAATAGACCAGGCTGTCCTGAACGTAAATTAAGGCATCATCAGTTAGTGTATACCGGTCGACTGGCCGCTCAAGTACTCGGGTCCGTACACGACGAGTTGAGGAATGAACGGACTGCTTCGTCAGATAGCCTTCGGAATCGATGTAGTAGTAATGATCATTAAACCGCAGAAGATTGGAAGCATATTCTTCAATAATTGTTTCACTCTCGCTGCCGTCAAGGCTGAATCGCATGACCTGGTCAAAAGTACTGACTAGCAGTTCATCTTCATAGACGGTCAGATCCATAGCTTCAATATCGGCTATGCGCTTAAGATCCTGTCCATTCAAAGTCATACTAAATAAGTTATTATTCCCGGAGTAATCAATAAAATACAGGCGGCCATTCATCACGTTCAAATTCATGGCATATCCGATATCATATAAAGTTTCCCGGTCCGATCCGTCCAGACGCACTCTTCTAATTTCATGTCCAGCTGTGTAATACAACCAGTCTCCAGCAATATTCAAATCAGATAATGTGACCGATTCTTCAGAGGCATTTAATAAACGTTCAAATTCAAGGTCCTGACTGGTTCTGATCAGTGACTGATAATTATGAATATAGAAGATATCCTCTTCATGTTCCACCGCCACTCCCTGATTGTTGATGTTCTGAGGCGTACTGCCTGCCCCCTCGTGCTCTACCACTTCAGCCTCATTATTGTCGGCTGATACGTTGTGACGAAGGATATTGATGTTGAACATCAGTCTGGATTCGCTCAAGAACGGAAAGGATACGACGGTGAAGACAACAACTTTCCAGATCATTGAGGTCCATTCATGTTTGCTTTCATCCTTAGATCCTGTGACCGACTGTTCCACCATCTCCACGTATTTCAATGGTCCAGTCAATTTAATTCGCCTGTCATTATACGAGATCGTTACCTTGTCATTAATCATAAATCTGAAGGGTGAATCAAATCTAGGTCGGACAACCAACGTATTGTCGTGCCGGTCAAACTCTTCCCATTCCCCATTTCTTATGTAGTTGTCAAGGTTCTCTCTATTACTCAGTGATATGTACTGGTCTATCTGTTTATAGTTATCATGAAGTAATTTGACGCATAGTGCAAGATAACTGATTGATGTGGCTAATGTCATCGGTAAAGTGCTGTTGAAAAGACCTTGAAACGCTAGATTGATTAGAAAATACCCCGGCAGAAACAGAAACAGCCCTGCTCTTATGGCCAGGTTTAAGAAATTAATCGTTTTATCAACTTTAGACATGACCTGTATCCCTCCTTCTAAAAAAAACTGATATATAAATGCTTATTAATTTCATTCATTATATCAGAAGGCGCTCTTATGTTAAATGGGGCTGAAGGACTAAATGAAGGTTTGGAAGAAAATCTTGTCGCTAATTGTAGTTCCTCAGACATAGTAAGTTTAGTTAAGATTTCCTCTATACTCTGAAGTGGATTCTGGTAGGTATAGACTGTAGTTCAAAACCTAAATGTCCATCTGAACTTCACTGCATCTTTGAACAATGCAATTCAGACAGACTGAATGTAATCGAAGTGCATTATAAGAGCTGCAGAATGTAGTTTAGAAACGTTTTGCTAACTGAACTTTATT
Source organism: Alkalibacterium sp. s-m-28 (assembly GCF_054658175.1). Classification (NCBI taxonomy): domain Bacteria; kingdom Bacillati; phylum Bacillota; class Bacilli; order Lactobacillales; family Carnobacteriaceae; genus Alkalibacterium; species Alkalibacterium sp. s-m-28. The sequence continues at coordinate 17,369 of NZ_BAAGIQ010000012.1, read as the reverse complement.
ACGCTCGATCCCCTTCTAAAATCTCACCAGCAGCCTGGCAAGCCCGGTATTTCTATTCGTGATCAGTCAGTAATAAGATAACTGGTAAACTCCTGGTACGATCGAGCTGATAACAGCCGATGGATCAAGGCGGAGTCATTAACGATGCGTCCCAGTATATCATACAAGTCCTGAAGGTTCTCCTGGCTGTCTTTCTTGACGTTCAAAAGGCAGACAAACTGTATTTTCCGTTCGCCCCAGTCGATCGGCCGCTTTAAAGTGCAGATTGTCAGGAAAGTCTGTTTTGACTGTGGCGAAATCGGGCGCGGCACAGCGATCAGATTTCCATATGCCGTCGGTGCGATTTCCTCACGATCATAAATCAGCTGCTTGTAATGATCAGGCAGACTGTCGACTTGAGAAGCGTGTGCTGCCAGAAAATCGATGACCTCTTTTTGAGAGTTGAGCGACTTATTTAGAAAAACATTACGCTCAGGCAGATAGTCCAGTACTTTATCTTTATTGGAAGAAACGAACTGGTCAATCCTGATGAGATCCTTACTTCCAAGAATCGCGTTTACTTCGATGACCGGCACAGGAAGTGTCTCTTTGATTGGTACCGAACTGATAATGAAATCTGTGTCCTCAAACGGGATGTCCTTGACCTTATAAAACTCAGTCACTCCAAGAACTTTGATCAACGATCGGAACTCTGCTTCCACCCGGTATCGGATCAACTGTGCGCTGCCGACACCGGAAGCACAGACAATATAACAGGTTTTCGGCCGGTTCTGGACTTTCTTCCGTTCTATCGCTGCGCCTATGTGCAGGGCGATATAGGCGACTTCATTTTCATCGATCGACACTCCTAATTCTTCGTTAAGGGCTAGAGAAGCGATGATGCCCGCTTCAAATGCCAGCGGATAATTATTCTTGATGTCTTCCAGCATAGGGTTTCTAATGTTCATATTGAATTTGTAGCGGTTCATGGCCGGTTTCAGATGAAGCCCAAGTCCCAGTTTAAGTTCCTCGTCTTCACTGATCCCAAGTGCATAGCGGTCTTCAACAGCATGGAGCATTTTATCGGTCAGGCTAATGATCGTTTCATCCATGATTTGCTGGACATCATTTGTAAGAAGTTGGTTTTCTGTGACCAGTTTTGTTCCCAACAAATGTATCGCAATATAAATAATTTCAACTTTCGGAAAATCCACTCCTAAAGTCTCTTCGATTTTACCGATCAGCTGCTTAGCTACAGTAAATTCCTTTTTCATTTCGATGTCCTGAATTTCCTGCTGAACAAGGGCCACATGATGGCCTTCTATGATCCGCTTATAAGCGATACTGATATGAACGAACAGATTATTGATCGCAATGTCTGACAGTGTGATCTGATTTTCTCTCAGTTCATCCAGCAGAACGACCCATACCTCGTTCAGCTTATCATTGGACAAGCCAACGATCTGTGCCAGCTGATCCATCCAGATCAGATCTGGAGATGAGCTGTTCCTGTTGAACAGATACTCGGACATCGCAAAGCGGCGATTCAGCTCCGATCCTGTGAGAATCATGCCGTAGTTGGGCTTACTGTCAATCTGAAGATCATGTTTCTCGAAAATGCTGCGCAGGATTTTCAAGTCGCTTTGAAGCGTTGATTTTGATACATGCATTTCTTCTGCAAGATCATCTGCTTTGATATACGATTCAGACAACAGCAGGCGTTTCAACATATAGTAGATCCGGCTGTCGGGTGTCGTCGGGATCGATTCTTCTGAAGCGTCTGACTGAATCAGCTCGTTTAAAAATGATCGGAACGATGCACTGTCTTCAATGATCAGATCATACCCTCTGCCACGTTTGGCTATAATTTCTGCCCCGTGACCGGCCAGCTCATCATTCAACGCTTTAATGTCTTCTCTGATTGTGCGAGACGTCACTTCCAGCTTGCTTGCTAGATAACTGCCGGTCAGTGGACGGTCGGATCCCATCAGCTCTTTCAATATGCGATCGGCGCGTGATTCCAAAGGCTTCACTCCTTTCAATGGTAGTATTTGACAATTGTCTGCATACACACAAAAGCGCAGCAATCTCCATCGCTACGCTTGGTGTGTGAGTTAGGCGTTAAAGCCGTTCCGTTTTGATACGTCTGCAAACCAGGACGCACTCTTCTTGGCTGTGCGCTCCCCTGTTTCAATGTCTACAGAGTAAAATCCATATCTGTTCTTATAAGCGTTCATCCATGACCAGTTATCCATAAAGGTCCATAAATGATAGCCTTTCACATTACAACCTTCTTGAGAAGCTTTGTGTAGCCATTTCAGGTGGCCACTGATAAAGTCAATACGGTAATCGTCTTCGATACGACCGTCTTTAAGGAAACGGTCTTCATCTTGAACACCCATCCCGTTTTCAGAAATGAACGATTCAATGTTTCCATAATTATCCCTTAGATTAATCATTATATCATAAATACCTTTTTCGTAAATCTCCCATCCTCTATACGGATTCATTTTTCGGCCGGGCATCTCATAGTTATCGAAGAACCAGTCCGGCATGAAAGGTGAATAGGGATTAGGCAGGTGATCTTTGGCTTTTACACGGCGCGGCTGATAGTAATTTACACCCAGCAGGTCAACAATATTGTTTTTAAGCAAGTCCTTGTCTTCAGGCTGAGTCTCAGGAAGATGACCGTGTTCTTCAAGCAGACTGATCAGGTCTTCCGGGTATTCCCCTTTAACAGCCGGATCAAGGAAACTTCTATTGAAGAACAAGTCACAGATGTGAGAAGCTTTCAGATCTGCCGGATTCTGACTGCGTGGATATGAAGGGGTCAGATTCAAAACGATCCCTATCTTCCCGTCCTGTTCCTGATGATAGAGTTCCACCACTTTAGCATGTGCAATCATTGTATGGTAGGCCACTTGGATGGCGCGTCTGGCATCAACCACATTCGGATAATGGAAATCATAAAGATAGCCGCCTTCCACAGGCACGATCGGTTCATTGAAGGTAAACCATGTCTTTACTCGGTCTCCGAAGAGGTCGAAAGCAATTTTTGCATAGTCGACATACGCAGCAATGACTTCTCTGCTTTCCCATCCGCCTTTATTCTGCATCTCGATCGGCATGTCAAAATGGAAAAGGTTAACGAAGGGCTCAATATCATTAGCCAGCAGTTCGTCGATGACATTACTGTAAAAAGATACGGCTTCCTGATTCACTTCACCCTGACCACCAGGGATCAGACGCGCCCATGAAAGAGACAGTCGGAACGTATTATGACCGATTTTTTTCATGTTCCGGATGTCTTCTTTATATCGGTTGTAAAAGTCGGAAGTCTGATGTGGCCCTACACCGTCAAAGAATCGGTTCGGTTCATTTTCAAACCAGTGGTCCCAGATCGTCTCACCTGATACACCATTTCTGCTGCCTTCCATTTGTGTCGCTGATGCGGCACTGCCCCACCAGAAGCCTTCCGGAAACTGATATTCTACTGTCATGTTAACGTCCCCCTACTTAAATTTGTATAGTTCGATAATTTCTACTGCCAAGTCTCTGACGGTCATTGCTGTCATCAGATGATCCTGTGAGTGAACCAGGATAACATTGACTCCCTGTCCGTTGCCCTGAGCTTCCTGCTGAAGCAGTTCTGTCTGGAATCCGTGTGCTTTTCCAAGTTCTTCACCGGCTTCTTTTAATTTTGCTTCGGCTTCATCAAAGTTGCCTTCTTTTGCTTCCTGTATAGCTTCCATTGCACTCGATTTCCCGTTTCCGGCAAAGAGTATGATCTGAAAAGCGATCTCGTTCATTTTATCGTTCATAGTTGTTCCCCCTGTTTTTAAGAAAAGAAAGGCGAACTCCCGATGAAGGGAATTCGTCCTGTCTATTATATTTGAATTAGTTAGTTGGCTCCGCGGCACTCATCTCTTCACCATAGTACTGTTTATCAAGAAGTTTGACAAACGGGAACCAGATAACGAAGACGATACCCATATTGATCAGCTGCATCACTGCACCCATCAGGTTGTTACCGGTAGCGAGATAGCCACTGAGAAGTGCTGGTGTGGTCCATGGAACGATTACTCCAGCCGGTCTCGGTGCAAAACCGACAGACATAGCGAAGTATGTGACAGCTGCTACGACTACAGGAGCCAGAAGCCATGGAATCATTACAAGCGGGTTCATTATGATCGGCAGTCCGAAGATAACCGGTTCGTTTACGTTGAAGATACCAGATGGTCCACCCAGTTTAGCCAGGTCTCTCATCTGGCGGCTTTTCGCTACAACAAAGATACAGATGATGACAGCCAGGGTCATTCCGGATCCTCCGATACCGACGATAAAGGTATCCAAGAACTGCTTAGTCACGATGTGTGGCAGGTCTTCTCCAGCTTGGAATGCAGCCAGGTTTTCATCATTCAGTGAATACCAGATTGGGTCAAATACTGAATTGACGATAATTTGTCCGTGCAGTCCGAAGAACCAGAAGACTTGAATAAGCAGAACGGCGATCAGTGTTGCAGGCAGTCCACTTCCAAGAGCAGTCAATGGCTGCTGTACCAATGTATAGATGAAGTTCTGCACTGTTTCAAAGCCTGTAAAGCTGAACAGAATTCTGATAGCTAAGAAAATTGTCAGAGTAATCGTTACTGGAATCAATGCACTGAATGAACGGGAGACCGCACTCGGCACACCTTCAGGCATTTTGATTGTCAGGTTTTTACGTACGAATAAGTGATACAATTCTGCAGAAATAAATGCTGTAAAAATACCTAAGAACATCCCCTGCGCTCCTAGTGAAGCGGTTGGAATTACTCCCCCAACTTCTTCTACAATTTGAGGTGTCATGATAAGGAATGATGCGATAGCGACAACTCCACCGTAGATAGCTTCGCCTCCACGCTGTTCAACCATCTTATATCCAATACCAATAATAACAAATAACCCCATGATACTCAGTGTTGCATCAGAAGCCGGTCCAAGCGCAGCCTGATAAGCTGAGAAGCCGTCCTCTCCTAATACACGGTCAAGAAATGGCAGGTTAGCGATTACAACAAAGATCGATCCAAAGATGATCATCGGTAAAGCTACCATGAACCCGTTTCTTAGAGCACTCAGATACCGGTTGTTATTCAGCTTTTCAGCCAGCGGCATCAGAATGTTTTCTAACATTTCCATAAATTTATCCACTATTGTTTCCTCCTAATCCCCTGTCAGGCTTAATTCTTGCCAGTAAGTTCAAGTGCTTTATCAAGAACGGCTTTTCCGTCAACGCGGCCATAAGCAACCGGATCGATGACATCTAGTGGAATACCCACTTCGTCAGCAGTGACTGAGAATTTCTTTTTCATGAAACGCATCTGTGGTCCGATAAGCAGGACATCAGCTTTCTTCATGTCTTCCGGAGCTTTATCCTGAGCGACTGCCCAGATTTCAGCATCGATGCCTCTCTCTTTTGCTTCCGCTTCCATTTTTTGCACTAGCAGACTTGTTGACATTCCTGATGAACAAGCTAATAAAATTTTAATCATGTTAGTTTCTTCCTTCCTTTTTGTTTGATCTATAGTCATCTTAATGTAATAACGCTTCCATCACCACATGACTAATTTCCGTTAAGAAACGGAAAAGAATTAATTACTTATCTACTACTATAATGGGACAGATTAGCTGTACTTGTATTATGATTCTCAAAATAAGGAAGGCTTTGCGTCCCTCCCTGCCTCGACTCGCCCATAAAAGACCATAGATTTTACTTTATAGAATTAGTTTAAGTACTGAACTGCCTGATAAACTGTCATTATGACGGTTTATAGATACACCTTCATTTCCGCATTTTTCATAAGGTATAACTAGACGCTGTCTAGTTACATTTTAACGTAATTCCGAAAGAAGTCTCCCACTTCTAAGCGTATGGGTGCGAAGCACCAGTGAAAGTGGGAGATGAATTTCGGTCAAGCGATAGCTTGAAGTGGTTAATGTCATTCTCATTTGGTATACTTTATATATAGACGATAACCAAGTCTATATAGGCGACAACCAAGCCTACTGAGTATTCCTTGGCGTTAGCCAAGTAAAAGAAAACCTATGAGGCAGGGACTGCCTTTTGAGCCTACCCATATCCGATTCCTCTGTCTGCATGAAACCTGTGCAGACAAGAATGGAGTTCGTAGGAAGCCCCCACTTCAAAATCCGGAGGATTTAAGTGGTGGGTAGTTCACTCATTAAGAGCTTTAAAAGATGCCGCTGGAAGGCCTATAGCTGTAGTTTATTTTTACTTCTTAAAAAGAAGTGTCGCTAAAAGCCGTCTAGTTATAGTTTATTGACTACTTATCTTCAGACATTCCATTAGAAACCATCTAATTATAGTTCAGCCGTTATGCATCTTGATTAGCTGTCACTATAATCGTATCTAGTTACAGTTCATCATATGCTGAATGACTGAAACTATAGTTAAACTTGCAATCGATTTAATCTGCACGGCTGATACTGCTGAAAAGCCTCAATTACTGCACACCTTCCCTACTAATCTATGGCATAAGAAAAACACCCCGGTCAGCAGGGTGTTTCCAATTGATATCTGTTAAAGGACTAAATACAAGTAACCGGCAATGAACAGGAAGAAGCCTGTCATCGAGGTGATGACCGCATTGAATGTCAGTTCGACGTGACTGATCCGGTCAAGTAGACCACCCTGTTTGATGATTCCGTTGTAGATACCGACTCCGGCAAGAATCATCAGAGCATACACGATCCCTTTTTCAAAATATTCTGCTGAGAATACTTCAACTTGATACCCAAACAGGATATCCATAGAGACTGGTCCGTATACACCTGTCAGTAAGATAAGTCCTCCCATAATGAAAACAAGCAGTTCGGACAATAAGTCTTCTCTTGGTGGTTTAGATTCTTCAGGTCGGTTGTCTTTTCCGAAGAGTATACTACCGAATTTAACGAAGTATGTGATTGTCCCAAGGTTGATCAGGTTAAGACCGAACTGGACGATCGGGCGATAGCTTCCATAGCTAATCATATACTTGGAAATACTTCCGTTGAACAGTGGCGCACCGGTCACACCTAGAATACCAAAGATGATAGCAAAACCAGTTAAAGGCATCGCTCTTAAAACACCACGCATCATACGTATATCACGCGTTCCGTACTGGTGATAGACCTGACCGGCCGCAAGAAATAATGTAGATTTAAATAACGCATGACTGACTACATGGAACAGTGCGCCCCAGTAGGCGATTTCAGATCCCATATTCAGACCGATCATGATCAGTCCGATCTGGGATACTGTAGAATAAGCCAAGATCATCTTGATGTCATTTTGCCCCATCGCCATGATGAATCCAAATATTGATGTAATAAAGCCTATCAGGAAGAAAATCTCCTGCACCTGTATTACCGGTTCAAACATGGCGCTGAAACGGATGAACATATAGACACCCGTTTTAATGAAGAGTCCGGATAATATTGCAGAGACAACCGGTGGTGCACTAGGTGTTCCGTGCGCTTTCGGTAGCCAGCTGAACAAAGGAACAACGGCAGTTTTCAGACTTAAGGTCGTCATCATGAAGGCAAATGGAAGAAGGACCGCTCTTGGGCTTTCCACTTCCACGATTGCTTCACTGATGACTCTCATATCTAGAAATCCAGTGGTTCGGTAAAGCATTCCGATACCAAATAGCAGAAACGCTGTTCCGATGACATTTACGAAGAAATAGATCATTCCATCATATATCGCCTGTTTCTCTTTATTGAACATAATGAGAATCGCAACGACCACTGTCGATACCTCCAGCATGACGAACAAGTTGAACAAGTCAGTACTTAAGAATAACGAAATGATCAACCCTTGCAGAACTAGAAACAGAAATGCGAACTGCGTGTTAAAGTATTCCTTGTGATAAGCAAACAGCAGCATCATAAGGAAGATGATCGTTGTAAGTAAGACAAACACCGATGAGATGATATCAGCCATTAATGTAATGGCCAGACCATCCGGAACACCGGACATAAAGTTAAAGATGGTGTCATCCGTACGCACTTGGATAAAAATCCATAGCGCATAAGCTAACTGGGCAATCTGAACTCCGATAATGAACGGACGGGTATCTCGTTTCTTGAATAGAATATTGACGATACCGGCCAGAATCGGCCCAATGACTAGTAGGTAAAGCAATGTGTGCGACCTTCTTTCTAATTTCCGTAATTAAGCAAGCCAGTACATATAACCAACTATACCGATAAAAAACATGACAAGTGCAGTTATCATCGCATTGAAGGACAATTCGACATAACCGAATTTTGTAAATAAGTCCCGTTCCCTGACCCATCCTCTATAGAGGGCAAAGGCAGCGAGAACCAGGAGCAAGTAGATTAATGATTTTTCCAGATATTCACCTGGGTAAATCGTAAAGTCGAATCCGTAAAGGAACTGTAAGAAGGTATTGCCGAACAGCCCCGTCAGAAGTGTGAGTACCCCGAAGACAAAAGTTGTCCATTGTGGAATATCGTGGGTACTGTCCTTTTCCCTGACACTGTCAGGTTGAGTATTTTCGCCGAACAGCATGGCTGCGAATTTCATACTGTACAGCAAAGTCCCCAGATTGATTAAATTTAAAAGCAGTTGAATATATGGCGAATCGCTACCATAACTGATCATGTACTTCGAAATGGATCCATTGAAGAGTGGCGCGCCTGTAATACCAAGCAGGCCGAAGATGATGGCAAAGCCTGTGACCGGCAAAGCCTTCATGACTCCCCTTATTCTGTATATATCCCGAGTCTTGTAATGATGAGACAAGACGCCGACAGAGAGGAAAAGCACTGTCTTGAACAGAGAGTGTGCAAACATATGATACATGCTCCCCCAGTAGCTGGCTTCGGTGCCGAATGAGAATCCGACAGTCATCAGTCCAACCTGAGAGATTGTGGAATAAGCTAACAGAAGCCTCAAATCTTTCTGGGCAACAGCCAGAACGAATCCGACGATGCTGGTTACAAATCCAACAACGAGGAAAAATGCATTCAGTTCAATGACTTCAGAAAACATTGCAGTGAGGCGAATAAATAAGTACAGTCCCGTAGTCTCGTATACTCCTGATAAAATAGCAGGAATGACTGGTGGCGCACTCGGTGTGCCGTAAGCTTTAGGCAGCCAGCTCGAGAGCGGGAACAAAGCAATCTTCAGACTGATCGTTGTCAGTATAAATCCAAATGGAAGAATAAGCGAACGCGGATCCTCCACTTCTGTAATGACTTCCTGTATTGCATGAAGGTCCAGGTGACCGAATGTCCGGTAGAGCATCACGACACCAAAGAGCCAAAAACCTGAACTGATGACACTGACGAACTGGAAGATCATGCCATCATATACTGCCTGCCTGTCTTTGTTGAACATGATAAGGATCGCGACGACGACGGTCGACACTTCCAGAAGCACATAAATATTGAATAAGTCCGTGGAGAGAAAGAGTGCAATGATCAGTGACTGAAGAGTTAAGTATAAGAAGCCGAACTGAGAATTAAAGTAATCCCCAGGACAGGCATAAATCAGCAGGCCTAAGAACAACAAAGTCGTCAGCCAGACTAATACGATGGATATCCGGTCTGCATAAAGTGTGATAGAAAAGGCGCGAGGATAGCCGCCAAGATTGTCCATTATGGTGCCCTGAGTACGCACGAGATAAAACAGATAGGTTGCGTATACTGTGATTCCAAGCTGTGATCCGACGATCAGTTTTCTGGAATCACTATGGATAAACCCTACATTTATAACTGCGATAACAATCGGTACGATAATAAGCCAATATAGCATCCTGTCACTCCGTTTCTATCAAAATTTATGAGACCGAGCCTATTTACAATATTAAAGACAGATAGACAATTAGAACAATGAAGTAACCGACCATAGATGTAATGATCCCGTTAAAAGTCAGTTCTAGATGTCCAATTCGAGTGATGAGTCCCCCGTGTTTAATGATCCCGTTGTAGAATGCAACCCCTGCAACGATCATCAGCACATAGACCATCCCTTTTTGAATGTATTCGTCAACGTTCACGTGTACTTCATAGTTGAAGAAAAACTGAGTCAGTCCTTCCCCGAATATTCCAGTTAAGAATGAAGCAATACCCATAACGACACAGGCAGTCGACGCATAGAAGTCTGACTTGGCTGTCCCCTTCTTAGGGCTTTTTCCGAAAAGCATAGTTGCATACTTAACAAAGGACATCGTTGTTCCCAAGTTGATGATGTTCAAAAGCAAAGTAACGGTATAGTCATACGTTCCGTGTGCAATCATATACTTTGAAATACTTCCGTTAAAGAATGGTGCTCCAGTAATACCTAGTATTGCTAATGTCGTTGCGACCGCTACCCAGGGCATCCGTCTGAACAGCCCTCTTATCTTGTAGACATTTCGGGTGCCGTATTCTTCGTAAATCATTCCTGCAGTCAGGAATAAGGTAGATTTGAATATAGCGTGGTTGAAGATGTGGTAGAGCGCACCCCAGAAAGCACTTTCTGAAGCCATATTTATCCCCATCATGATCAGACCGACCTGTGAAACGGTATGGTAAGCCAGGATCAGTTTGATGTCTTTCTGACCCAGAGCCATGATGAATCCGATCAAAGAGGTCAGGAATCCGATCCAGAAGAAAAAGACATGCATGTCAATCACTGGATTGAACATTTCGTTGAAACGGATGAACATGTATACCCCACTCTTGATGTACAGGCCACTCAAAACGGCTGATACAACAGGTGGCGCACTGGGTGTTCCATGGGCTTTCGGCAGCCAGCTGAATAATGGCGTTACTGCTGTTTTAAGTGAAACAGTCACCATCATCATCCCGTAAGGCAGAACCACTGCTCTCGGGCTTTCAAGCATGGACATGGCCTCTTTTAAGGCACGAATATCCAAAAGTCCGAATGTACGGTAAAGCATACCGATCCCGAAGAGAAGAAAAGCTGAGCCGATGACATTGACAAAGAAATAGATCATGCCATCATATATTGCCTGCTTTTCTTTATTGATCATGATCAGGATGGATACGACAACTGTAGAGACTTCAAGGAAAACAAAGATGTTGAACAAGTCACTAGACAGGAACAAGCCCATCATCAGACCTTGAAGGACCATGAACAGGAAGTAGAATCTCGGTCTGAAATACTTCTCTCTCGTAGCATAGACTAGAAATGCAATATAAAACACTGCCGTCATCAGGACCATAAAGATTGAGATCGAATCAGCGTACAGACTTAAAGCCAGGCCGTCAGTATGGCCGCCAACGTTCCAGACTATCGGTCCAGTCTCTTTAACAGTCATGAAGACATAGAACGCCAGACCGGCATAAATCACTTGGAAAATATATAGAAATAACTTAGCTTCCCTGTTTCTCAGCAGATAAGTAATTGCTCCAGTTAGAATTGGAGCAAGCACCAATAATCCTAACAATTAATGTTCACTTCCTGTCTGATTTCTGTTACGCGACCAGTGAGTAATGCCATGCTTTTGTTTATAGTGCATAAACAAGGTCAAGCCGATCGCTGTAACACCGGTACCGATAACGATGGCTGTGATCATCAAAGCAGAGGGAACGGGATCGACAAATGCAGCTTCCTGTGCCTGTCCGATTGGGGGCACACTACCATCTGTGTAGTTGATCGTAATGTAAAATAAAAATATACCTGATTCCATGATCGACATGGACATAATGGTTTTAACAATCATTTTTTTCGTCATTAGACCATACAGTCCGATGAAGAACAAAAGAATGCCGACAATTTCGCCAGTGATAAAATCCAATGGTTTCATCTTCTTTCTTTTAATAGTTGAGGAACGTGCAGTAAATTTCACTTAGATCGACGGATTTATCTTCCTTCGTAGAATACGAATCGGTAAAAGATGATACTCAGTCCGGAGAATACTTTCAGTCCGATCAGTGAGTTCATGGTTACCATGTAAATCTGATGAGATAATGTCGTGTCTGCAGGCTGCAGCTGCATAAACACATACAGGACAGGCGTCATGACGATGGACAGGAACAGGAATTTTTCCAGTTTCTCGAGCGTATGCAAGTCCAGGTCAAAGTTTGGATAAACAAGATAACGTGTGATCAGAGCCGTTGCCAGAACAGCTCCACCCTGGAATCCTCCACCCGGCGATACATGTCCATTGATGATGATATAAAGTCCGATCAGCAGAACGAATGGATAAATGATTCCGACCATTCGGATGACGATTTCTGAGTTGTTCTTTCTATTGAAATCATCTTTTTCAAATTTATACTGTTCAGCATGTTTGTTAGCCCATGAGACGTTGATAACCTCCATAACGGAAACCATCAGCATAAGTGCTTCAAACAATGTATCGAATACACGGTAGTTCAAGTATATGGCAGCTACAGAGTTCTGAGCTCCAGTCTGTGCAAAGAAGTCAGCAGTAAAGTAATCCATCAGAGGTGTATCCAGTTGTTCCGAATGATTCAAGAACAGAAACAGCACCACGGCAGCTCCAATAACCGCAAATGCGATACGTACAATATTAAACAGTCTACTCGTCTGGGGCATCTAAGCTCACCTCATCCCTGAAAATAACACGGATATCTTCAATATCTTTAATGACGTCATTCAAGTTAGCTACGATATCCTGGAAAACTTGGTCAGTTGTATCACCATAAATATAGGTCAGATCACCTTTACGGTGGATCAGACAGTCATGTTCGTCCTCGCGCATGACTGTTTCCAGTGTACGGTTTGTATAAGCCAGTTGAGGCTCGATCTCTTCTGTACGCTCCACAAACAGCTCAAGCGGACGGACGATTGAGTCTCTGATCTCGTTTATCTGATCATCATTGAATGTTTCCACATCTTCATTTACGTAACAAATGTCGTATACTGATACTTTTTTCAAAGCAACTAAGTACATGACGGTTGACAGTCCGACCCCTATCGCCGCTTCAGCAAGCGCCACATCGGGTGCATTATAGTGCAGGTAGGCCAGTGCAATCGTCAGTGAAAAGGCACCAAGATAAATGATCGACCGACGCAAGTTATCAGATAAGACAGAGAAACAGGCTAATACTAGTAATGTCAATAATATAAATGTCTGAAACATTGTCTCCTATCTCTCCTTCTTGATTCTGTATCCACTCAAATGGGCTGAACGGGTAATGGCATGAGTAGCGATGGGATTAGTGATTAGATACAAAGCCAGTACAATGATAATCCTGCCGCTGAAAAAATCAAAGCCATGCTTGATCATCAGACCGAACAAAATCGTGATGAAGCCAACTGTATCAACTTTAGATGCAACTAGAGTGCGTGAAAAGTAGTCATTGAAACGGAAAATCCCAAATACGCCCAGTGCCATAAAAATTAGGCCGATAATAATGACTATGTTTGCGATCCATTCTACTACTTGCGTCATTATACATCACCCTTTCTTTCGACGAAGCGTGCAATCATTATCGTTCCAATAAATCCGAGCACACCATAAATGATAGCCACATCGATCATATAGGTCCGGTTGATGATGATCCCGATCAGGACAGTTGCAACAATGACCTTGGGTGAAAATAGTGCGAATCCAAGCATGCGGTCCCATATAGTCGGTCCATCCAGAACACGGACAAGTCCGAAAACTGACAGGCCGATGATAATGGCTAAAACAGTTGAATCAAAATCCATTTGTTTTTAAACTTCCTCTCTCTTCCTAATTTCTTTTACGCTTTTCCATCGAGTGTTTCTTCGTAGCGTAACAGTATATCTTCCAGTTTAAGTGGAATGACTACTCTAGGGTCATCATCCACTCCAGGTGCATTAAGCGCCAGAACCTTCAGTGTACTGCCTTTCTTATCGACAGTAACTGTCCCAGGGGTCAGTGTGATGGAATTGGCTAGTATATCGATCAGCAGTTCATCTGTAAGTTTAGTCTGACAAGTAATGATCTGAACATCTGCTTTACCGGAAATGATATTAGGAATAACATCGAATCCAGCTAGAAAAATTTCAATAATCAGTCGGAATACATATTTAGCCAGAGTACCCAGTCCGATCATGTAAGAGTGCTTATAGTTTCCCTTTAAAAGGAAACGGTCGGTGAATATTACCACTAAAATCGACATAAAAACACCTGAAAGTGCAACTCCAATCGTGAACTGTTCAAACAAAATAAGCCATACTAACGATAATAGAATAATCACTTCCTTGTTATCGACGATGTCTTCCCACAATTCATTCAAATATGTTTTCAAAAAAAAACCTCCCTTCCGACGTGAGTAGATGACAGTCTATCTCTAAGTAAGTCGATGGGCGGGTAAAATCCCATCTTTTCGGCTGTACTTCGATTGTAGCATGTTTCAAATCATATGCAATGGATTTTTTATAAAACACCGCTACACGTCTGAATGAAAACGATTTTATTTTCCATCTACTTCGATCATTATTCATATTTTCTAATTATTTAACAGTCTAACAAATTGATCGTTCACTTTACATTGATATCTGAGCATTTTTGCCTGACGTTTATATCTTGCAGCTGAACGGCAATAAACCATCCGAATAGGCTCTTACCTTATCCGGATGGTTTAATTTTTTCAGATTTTTATAGACAAATCTCTTTACTTCACTCGTTTAAGGAAACTTTTTGGTACTTCTGACGTATAGCGCACTAGTTTATTTGTTCCTGGATGAACGAGAACAAGGGTCGTTGCGTGCAGGCCAAGACGCTTAAGGGGATTAGTTTCTGCCCCATACATCTTGTCTCCGGCAATCGGGTGACCCATCTCTTTCAGGTGCACACGAATCTGATGTTTACGACCTGTCTCCAGTTCAACTTCAAGCAAAGAGTAGTTCTCGTTACCCAGAACTTTCCGGAAGTGGGTAACCGCCCGTTTTCCTCCATTGTCTTCCAAGTTGGAGTACATCTTGATCCCTTTACTTTCAGACAGCCATGATGCATACTCCCCCTGCTCTTCTTTAACGTCTCCTTCGACCAGTGCTGTATAGATACGTTCCTTGACTGTATTCTTCCAGTCTTTCTGAAGCGCCTCTTTTATTTTTTCCGATTTTGCATAAAGCATGACGCCTGATGTATCTCGGTCCAGACGGTGCACGACAAAAATCTTGTTATCGGGGTGTTCCTTCTTCACATAGTCACTCAACTGATGGTAGGCAGTCGGTTCTGTCGGGTCGTCTGAAGAAATTGAAAGCATGCCCGCTTCCTTGTTGATGACAATCAGATCCTGATCTTCATGCAGAATGGATACACCCATTAATTCAGAACGTTTTTTGGATTCCTGATTGCTCATGATATTGACTGTGTCACCTGGTTTCAGCGGATAGTTATGCTTAGTGGTCTCTTCTCCGTTCACCGACACCTGACCTCTAGTCAGTATAGATTTGACCGCATTCCGGCTTTTGTTTGTGATGACGGTCAACAAATATGGCAGCAGAGTTGTCTCTTCTTCCACTGTATAGTTCGTGGTTCCCTTTTTATTGACCTGTTTTGTTCCTTTACGGACCACATCAGACTTTTTCTTGGGCTGATTTTTATGCTTATTGTTTCTATTCTTACTCATATACTCACTCCTAAAGTTGTTGACTCCAGTACAGTATAACAGAAAACAGACTGATTTAGATCAGTGATTCAGACCTGGACAGTCTGAGCTGCATTTAGTTTTGAGAAGTGCCAATTGTATCCAGTAGAAAAATGTCATCAGAATCTTCTTGATAATCTTATTTCCAACGTTCTTCCGCATCATTAATCAAAACAGACGTTCTATAGTTGTGCTCAACAATCTAATATCTGTCTAATATATTTAATCACAGTAACTCATTTTTGCTATACTGTTCGTATGGAATCTAATTATGTGAAATGAGGCTATTAAACATGAATAATAATGATCGTCTATTACGATTAAGGTACGCACTCGATTTAAGAGATGAAGAAACTCAGGAAATATTCAAGTTAGGCCATCAAGATTTATCCTTAGAAGAGGTTCAGCTGCTATTGAAGAAAGTCGAGTCTTCTGAAGCTACCTCCGATAAAGAAGATGACTTTACCGAGAACACCTATGTTAAAGAATGCAGCAATTTGCTATTCGAATCATTTCTAAATGGACTGATCGTCTTTAAGCGTGGACAGCAAGTCACTGCTACTGGTGAGCCAGTCAAACAGACCAGACTTATCAAGCACGATAAAGATGTAAATAACGTCCTGATAAAGAAAGTCAAGATAGCTCTTACTCTTACCAGTGATGACATACTGGACATCTTAGACGACACTGGTGTCCACATCTCGAATAGTGAATTAAGTGCTGTTTTAAGGAAAGAAGGTCACCGGAATTACAAAGAGTGCGGCGACCGGTATGCACGTAATTTCCTGAAAGGACTCGCCCATCACTTGCGTGGCTTCGATTCTTCCAATTGATTATAATAGCCTTACGTATCGTCCAGCTTAGATCATTCTAATATGAACTAAGCTCATTTTTTCTATTAATTTATCTGATGATCTGTCATTAAGCTGTTTCTAGTCTGACTTTACATTCTTTCTTTTTGATAAGGTATAACTAGACGCTGTCTAGTTACATTTTATTCTTTAAGAACTTGAGAAGATGTCACTAGCAGCCTTATAGCTGTAGTTTATTTCGTAGGCAACAAGAAAACTGTCACTAAATGCTCTCTAGCTGCACCTTATATTTTTCTCACCAGATAACTTGTCGTTAAATTCTCTCTAGTTATAGATCCATCATGTCGTAACTTTATAAAGTGTCACTATTAATGTCCCTAAGCGCAGTTTAATTAGACGTAAATGGCAGAAACTGTCGCTACACAACTTTAGATGCCACTTTTATCGTATTCTTAAGATGAAATCTACCGAGTATCGGAATTCACGTGATTAAGCAGGATCACCTTCTACGAAAAATCTATGCTCATGCATATTACAAATACCCTACCCCCTTCAAGTCAGCGTGCTGAAGAGGATAGGGTATTCATAATGGAAAGAAAGTGATTGAGGAGCTGAAATTTTCAGCTTACATTTTCACTCCACCACCAGTCACGACGGCGATGATGTGCTTAGATAAGAACAGGTAAATCAGTATCAGTGGAATGATCGACATTGAAATAACGCTTATATTGAATTATTGATCTTGCCTGTTTTCGTTTCTTGCCAGATTGTTCATTTGTTACTTGCTTGGTATAGTCCTCTCGTGAACTACCCACCACTTAAATCCTTTGGATTTTGAAGTGGGTGCTTCCTACGAACTCCATTCTTGTCTGCACAGACTTCATACAGACAGAGGAATCGGATAGGGGTAGGCTCAAAAGGCAGTCCCTGCCTCATTGATTTTCTTTTACTTGGCCAATGCCAAGAGGTTTT
>NZ_BAAGIQ010000011.1:0-40284 GCF_054658175.1 Alkalibacterium sp. s-m-28 | reverse complement strand
TTTTCTAGACCATCAAACCAAAACCTGTTTGACGAGATAAATCCAATAGTGCTGTAAAAACCAATCAATTGTATGCTCATTTAAGAGCTATTCCCCCAATTATTCCTTGGAGTTTCCTAGTTCACTCTTTATGTATATAAAACCCTTCACCGGTAAGCAAAGGGTTTTATCATAATCAATGTCCGGTTGATCTTACTTCCAGAACTCATCAAATATGGTTATAGGTAGATGACGTTTATGCTGGGTTTTGAGATACCAGTCTTCAATTGTTTCAGCAGCTTCTTTAGACACTTCTTCGCCGATCAGGTATCGGTCGATCTCATCATAAGTGACCCCAAGAGCCTCTTCGTCAGCTAGACCAGGCTTGTCGCTTTCAAGGTCAGCTGTTGGTGTCTTCTCTACCAGATGCTTAGGTGCATCAAGTTCTCTAAGAAGCTGTTTTCCCTGCTCCTTGTTCAGTCGGAACAGAGGATTAAGATCCGTACCGCCATCTCCGTATTTGGTAAAGAATCCTGTCACTGCTTCAGCCGGATGATCCGTACCCAGTACTACGCCGTCAGTATCTCCAGCAATGCCGTACTGAGCGATCATTCGTGCGCGAGCTTTAATATTTCCTTTATTGAAATCACTGATTTCAAAATCATTCGATTCCAGACTTTTTTCCAGTGCATCTACAGATCCCTTGATATTGACTTTGAATACTTTGTCAGGCTGAATCCATTCGATAGCATCCATGGCATCTGCTTCATCTGCCTGCTCACCATATGGCAGCCGCACAGCGATGAAAGCATAGTCTTCTCTGCCCGTCTCTTTCCTTAACTCTTCCACAGTCAACTGGGCAAGTTTCCCTAATAGAGTGGAATCCTGTCCTCCTGATAAACCCAGGACGAGTGTCTTCAAAAAGCTGTGCTTTTTAAAGTAATCTTTCATAAGATCGATCGATTTTCTTATTTCTTCTTTAGGATCGATTTCAGACTGTACCTGCATTTCCTCTACAATCAGTTTCTGTAAATCTGACATCATAACAATCGCTCCTTCGGTTTGATTTTTACATATGAATCGATTTAAAACAAGGCGTCATTTTCTGAATGTGTAGATTTCGCAATCTCCTTGAACAGCTTGATCGTTTCAACTTTCGCATCATATAGCTCCTGGGACAAGTCGACTGGATACGGTTCTGGATTCAGAAGGCGCTTATTCTCTTCCCATTGTTCCGACAGGCTTTCTTCAGCATATCTTTTGATTTCTTCAAGTTCAGGCATGTCATACACCAGTTCACCGTCTACAATGATATCCTGCAGAAGAGGACGCGCAGTAAAATCTTTTACCGTTTTGTTGATGTATGTGTACTGAGGATGGAACATGTACAATTCATCCTGCTGATCCGGACGTTCCCCATCCAGTGCAATATAATCCCCTTCAGGCTTCACATTGTTCTTTGAACGAATGCGCCAGACCTGCTTTTTGCCTGGAGTAGAAATCTTAGCAGCATTTGCTGTCAGCTTAAGTGTGTGGTGCATCTCTCTATCGTTTCCTTCGACCGACACGATTTTATAGACTGCTCCTAAAGCTGGCTGATCATAGGCTGTTATCATCTTAGTCCCGACTCCCCAGACATCAATTTTTGCTCCCTGCATCTTAAGGTTTAGGATGGTCTCAGCATTCAGATCGTTAGATACAAAAATTTTGGCATCTGGATAGCCAGCTTCGTCCAGCTGCTGTCTAACTCGCTTGGATAAATAGGATAAATCTCCTGAATCCAGTCTTACACCCTGGAAGTTAATCTTGTCGCCCATTTCATTGGCCACTCGAATTGCATTAGGGACACCAGAATCCAGGGTATGATACGTGTCAACAAGGAACACACAATCTTTGTGTGTTTCGGCGTACACCTTAAATGCCTGGTATTCATCTCTATAAGCCTGCACGAGTGCATGAGCATGGGTTCCCGCAGCCGGAATACCGAATACTTTTGCGGCTCTTGTATTACTTGTCGAATCACAGCCTCCTATATAAGTTGCACGTGCTCCCCATAACGCTGCATCAAATTCCTGAGCTCGTCTAGCTCCAAACTCAAGGACCGGATCATTTCCGGCAGCACTTTTGATCTGCGATGCTTTAGTCGCGATCAGAGTCTGGAAATTGACAATATTCAATAGAGCGGTCTCAATCAGCTGACAGTCAGCCAGCGGCCCTTCCACTTGAATGAGTGGTTCGTTGGCAAAAGCAACCTCGCCTTCCTTAAAAGAGCGGATCGTTCCTTTAAAACGCCACTCTTTAAGATAGTCCAGAAAGTCTTCAGGAAATGTTTTAATTTCTCGCAAGTACGCAATATCTGACTCTGAGAACTTTATGTTAGTAATATAGTCGACGACGCGTTCAAGTCCGGCGAAAATCGTATACCCCATGCCGAATGGGTTGGATCGGTAATAGACTTCAAATACTGCTTTTTTTGTATGGTTGGCTTTCTTCCAATGTGTATATATCATATTGAGTTCATAAAAATCGGTATGCAATGCCATACTGTCATCTGCATAAGTTTGATACATTCTTTTTCCTCCTTAAAACGGGCACTTCTCTGTATGCAAGTATACCATAATTCTGACTGACCTGCGCCTCGTCTGTCTGGAATGACTAGTTTTTTGAAACAAAAAAACCAGCTACCTGTTGATGCAGGTCTCTGATTTTAGATTATACTATTATAAAATGCGATTACCTGGTTAGACTGTTCACTTAAGGAGAACTTTAATGCTGCTTTTCTCAATTGTCTGCCTTTCATCTGCAAACTTCCCTGTTGCCATTCTTTTTGAGCGGAGATCAAAGCTGATTTCAACTCTTCTCGGCTTTCGTTCTTAATCAACCAGCCAATATCTGGAGTGTTCAGAAGATTGTTTACATCCCCTACATCAGTAGCAATTACAGCAACCTCTTGTTCAGCTGCTTCAAGCAAAACGAGGGGAAAACTTTCACTCCTAGAGGGATGGACTAGAAGATCACTGCGCCTAATTAAGGTTTTTAGCTCGTCAGAACCTAGCCATCCATTGAAATAAAACTTAGCAAGTCCTTCATGCTTCTCTGCTCGTACCTTTAACCGCTCATATTCTTCCCCTTCTCCACAAATATGAACCTGGCATTCAAACTCTTTCATATCTGATAAAGCATCAAATAGAAGGTCATGATTTTTAATAGGATGCAATCTTCCAATTGTGATAATTGAGAATACATCTGTAATTCTATCTGATGAATCGATGGGCTTAGGTGCAGCAAAGTCGATACCATTATTAATAACTCTTATCCTATCTGTCTGAACACCTAAATCGATAATAATGTCTTTAATTTCCTTGGAAACTGCAATAACTCCATTTGCTCCAGTCAGACAGGTCGTATTTATTTTTTCGAATACTTTCCATTTTAAATTTTTCTTTTCAAAATCGAGTAGAGGATTGCTGTGAATCGTTGTCACCCATTTGGCTTTTATAAAGGGGCTTAGAAGTCGAATAAAGAGATTGGCGCGAGGGCCGTGTGAATGGACAATATCAAACTCCTGACTGTTAATGTACTTTAACAGGTGTATCAGTACACGAAGATCATATCTGCTCTTCTGCTCAAATACTGTGACTTTCAGCCCCCTTTGCCTAGCTGCCTGAGCAACCGGCCCCTCTTCCAAAACGAGCAGTTCAGCTGACTCACCTGTCTCCTCAAGTGCACAGAGTAAAGAAACGATATGGACCAGTCCACCACCAAACTCGTTTCCTGCGTTGATATGGGCTGTTTTCATATCGTTTCTTCCTTCTTGTTCTGTCTGTAAACTTCCCTTATGAAATAAGGCAGGGCAAGCATGCGCTTGTATCTTGACGGCTGCTTGGCGAGTCGGTAAAGCCATTCGATATGGAACCGTTGAACTAAGTACGGGGCACGTTTGGTTTTACCCGAGAGGACATCAAAGCTTCCGCCTACTCCGACCGCAATCCCATAATCAGCCGCTGCCAGATAAGACTTAATCCATTTCTCCTGTCTGGGAAAACCGAAAGCTACCAGAACAATATCAGGTCGAGTGGCTTTGACCTTCTCAATCATCTGAGGGTCTTCGTGATTGAAGTAGCCGTGATGGTATCCGGCGATTTCAAGATCTGGCCATTTCTCACTGACATTACTGACAGTCAGATTAATGATGTCTTCTTTGGCGCCGATAAAATACACCCGTTTATTGCTCAGGCTTGCTAGCTCAAGAAGGCCCAGCATCAATTCGAATCCAGGAACTCTCTCCTTGATTGGGGTCTGAAGTTTTCTGGAGGCCTGAACTATCCCGATTCCGTCCGGTGCAATAAAATCAGCCTCCATCAACAGTTTATAATAGTCCGGATTGTCATGAGCATACATGACAATTTCAGGATTAGCAGTCACAAGAAAAGTCTTTTCTTTTCTGTTCATACGTTCATACAGTCTTTCCAGAAATTCTTTTCGTGTCATATTGTCAAAAGGAATACCAAGAATCGTTATCTTATTCTGCATTTAAATGTTCATCCATTCTTGTTAAAAAAAGTAAAGCTGAAGATACATAGTCAGAAGCAGGTAACATTCAGAGCATTTAGTTAGTCTATAGCTACCTGATTTTTACCATTTTGTTTGACTTTATAAAGCAGACGGTCCGCACGGTTAAAGAATTGACTAACTGTTTCCGACGGACGAAATTCAGCAATTCCTGCACTGCTGGTCACTTCAGCCGGTTCAGTAAAGTCATTCCCATGAAAAGAAAGGCGAATCGACTCAGCTAAATCTCTCGCTTCTCTCAAATTTGTACCTGGAAGAACGAGAAGGAATTTGCCACCCTCAAAAGTTCCCGCCAGATGACCTTCCTGAAGTTTTTCCTGTATAATCACTGCAGCTTTCTTAATCAGTTCATCCCCGAAAAGAGGACCATAAAGAGAATTGTGTTTTTGAAGATTATCTATGTCAAAAACTATCATAGATAAGGTTTCCAGCTTATTCTTGCTTGTTTTTGATATGAGACTGCCCAGCTTGACAAGGATATTAGACCGGTTATACAGCCCTGTCATCACGTCCCGTTTAGACTGAAGTTCCCACTCTTTGTTTTTTCTCAACAGCTCTTCTTTTTCCTCTGCATAGTCAGAAACATCAAAAACGATTCCTGAGAGGAAAAGAGGACTCCCGTCTTCTGACCGCTGAGTAACTTTACCCCGGTCATAATACGTTTTATAGCTTCCATCTTTTGTCCTGATCCGATATCTGACTTCCCATACGGGTATTTTACCAGCAAGATGATCTCTCATTTCATCCATAACACGTTCATAGTCATCCGGGTGGAGACGCTCAGTAAAGAACTGAAAATCCACATAGTCGGGAAGTTCTTCCTTCGTGTATCCCAGCGCTGTAGCTTTTTTCGGGTTGAAAGTGACTTTATTAGCCGGAAAGTCCCAGAACCAGTGTCCCAAATTGCCTGTCCATGCAAATTCGAGCGAATCCTGCTGTTCCTGCTGATCAAGCAACTCTCGATTTAATCTTCTGACGGTCGCCAGTTCTTCTTTCAATCGTTCGATTTCCTGTTCTTCTTCGTTCATAAAATCGTCTCCTTTAGTATATCCAGTATAATACAGAAAGCTTACTATTTATACATCTGGAAAGATCTAATCAGAGAAATAAGAGAGAGTTCACATAATTGTCGATTTTAAAGGAAAGACAGCTCGATGCTTATCTAATATTTTTTTATTAATCTTCAGATCTCTCGATCGAAATCAGATGAACTTGAAGAGGATGACTCTCCATAACTGGCCCTTCATGAGTAACCATTACCTGATCCCCCAGTTCGAAGTTCTGATTATCTCCTGGATTGATAGAAACTTCAGTACCCGCTTGCCGAATTTCTTCTCCTTCATCCGGCTCGATAATCAACGTGCCATCTTCTGCTACTCGAATTACTGTGCCTGAAAATACAGACGGTTCTTCCCTGTCAGCTGGATCACCTGTATCCTGTGCCCTGCATCCTGCTGAAACGATGATGAAAAGAGCCATAAAGGCTGCTATTTTCTTCATTTCATCCCTTCTTTCGCTTGATTTAATGTTTCTTAAGAAGCAGCTGATCTATAAAATGATCAGTGGTCTTGTGAATAATCATGTCGGCTCTAAAACGTGTTGGAAGAATATATTCCTGAAGATTCTTCAAGTTGATGGTCCGCCAAACATTTTTAGCCATTTTAAAAGCCTCTTTTCTGTCGCCGACTGCATAAGGGTAATAATAGTTACTTGGATCCTTGAAAGCTGTCTGGAGAAGAAGACCGAAACGCTCGAGGTACCATTTTTCGATACGATCAGGTTCAGCATCCACATAAAAACTGAAATCAAAGAAATCGCTCACAAATATTTTTTCATTGGCAGGAAGCTGAAGGACGTTGATTCCTTCTACAATAAGGATATCCGGCTGGTCAATAGTTTCAAACTGATCAGGAACGATATTGTATAACTTATGTGAATACAGTGGGACTTTAATATTCCGACGTCCGCTTTTTACATCTCCCATGAATGAAATAAGCCTGTGCATGTCATAACTTTCAGGGAAGCCTTTACGATTAAGCAGATTTCTTTCCTGAAGAACTTCATTCGGATACAAGAACCCATCAGTCGTAATCAGGTCAACTTTCTTATTCGGATAGGCTCTGGCCATCATGGTCTGAAGAAAACGAGCCAGTGTGCTTTTTCCAACTGCTACACTTCCGGCAATACCAATGACATACGGCTCTTTTGACTCTGGTCGATTCAGGATTTTTTTAATTTCTTTCTGTCTTTTATGATAATGCTTCAGATACTGATGTAAAATTTGAAGAATGGGCAGGTATATTTCTTTCACGTCTTTGACAGACACCTGGTCATTCAATGATCTCAGTGATTCCACTTCCTGATCTGATAGAGAAATCTCCGTATGGTTGTTCAGTTTTTTCCATTCTTCTCTGTTAATGATATAAAACGAATCGGATTCTCTCATCCGGTTCCCTCCGCTCTATGCTAATAATCTCTCCTAGTTTACCAAATGTTCAGGCCTCTTCACAATATCACTGTTTTTATTTTAAAGCCTAAATTAAAACTTTAATTAATTTTAAAGATCACTTGTTATGATAAATTAGTGTTTTTGTATAATATAAGTTAAGATAAATAAGATCAATCCTACTAGAACAACCGAGGTGAATTCATGAAGACCCTATCAGATCAGGCAGTCGGTACTGCACATGGAAAAATCATTCTTATTGGCGAGCATGCTGTCGTCTACAATGAACCGGCTATTGCCATGCCCTTTCTGGCCACTCCAGTTGAGGTCATTATAGAAAAAATCAACGGAGAGAGTGTCATATCTTCCAGTTATTATCAGGGTCTTTTACAAACAGTCCCTGATTCACTTAAGAACTTAAAAAGTCTGATCCAGTCGATCTGCAGTGATCTGAATCAGCCTGTTGATGGTCTGAGCATATCCATATCCAGCCTGATCCCGCCTGAAAGAGGGATGGGATCCAGTGCAGCGGTGGCAACGGCACTTGTTCGTGCTTTATTTGCCTATTTCGAAAGAGATATTGCTCATAATACTTTACTGAATTATGTTGAAATTTCTGAAAAGATCGCTCATGGAAACCCGAGTGGCCTGGATGCACGTGTTACCAGCAGTGCATCTCCTATTTACTATAAAAAAGACAGTCACTTTGCCTCGATCCCTCTGCATGTCTCAGGCTACCTCATCGCTGCAGACACCGGCATGAAAGGTCAGACCAAGAAAGCAGTCAGAGATGTTGCGAAGCAGATGGAGCGTGCCTCTCATCAAACACTGACGATCATAAAGAAAATCGGACACTTGACTGAAGAAGCAAGGATAGCCATTCAAGGTGATCACGTTGAGCGCCTTGGCGAACTCCTGACGCTTTCCCATGAATGCCTCAAGCAGATCAATGTGAGCAACGAGCGTCTAGATCGTCTGGTAGACACTGCTTTAAAGAACCACGCCCTGGGAGCAAAGCTCACGGGCGGCGGACGTGGCGGATGCATGATTGCACTGGCTCGGTCAGCTAAGCAGGCTAAACTGATCGCACATAAATTGATGGAGAACGGAGCAGTCGAAACCTGGATCCATGCATTAGGAGAGAATAGCAATGAATAAATGGGTACGTGCACACACAAACATCGCCCTGATCAAATACTGGGGAAAAGAGAATGAAGACTTGATCATTCCTAAAAACAACTCTCTGTCACTGACATTAGATGCGTTTTATACAGATACTTCTGTAACATTTGATGATGCACTGACTGAAGATGAACTCATCCTTGATGGAGATAAGCAGGATGCCAGAACATTAAACAAGGTTCAGAGAGTGCTGGATGAAGTAAGAACACTCGCCGGACTCGAATCTAAAGCACGTATTGAAAGCATTAATCATGTACCAACTGCAGCTGGACTGGCTTCCTCAGCATCTGGTCTCGCAGCTCTTGCCGGTGCAGCAAGTCAGGCAGCCGGTCTGGATTTATCTGATCAAGAATTATCCAAGCTGGCACGCATAGGATCCGGTTCAGCCTCCAGAAGTATATTCGGCGGATTTGCCGAATGGATCAAAGGGCATGATCACGATTCTTCTTACGCTGTTCCAGTTGATAACGCCCAATGGGATATCGGCATGCTGTTCATTATTGTCAATGATGCTAAAAAAGATGTCTCAAGCCGGGATGGAATGAAACGGACAGTCGAGACGTCTCCCTTCTATGACGGGTGGCTGAAATCACTGGACGCTGACTTGTCTGCCATTAAGCAGGCTGTTTCCGACCGTGATATTGAGCAGGTCGGTCAGATTGCCGAGCGGAATGCGCTTAAGATGCATGCGACCACATTGGGTGCTTCCCCTCCCTTTACTTACTGGACAGCTGAAAGCATGAAAGCAATGGATGCTGTCCGTGCATTAAGAAAGTTGGGCTATACAGCCTACTTCACAATGGACGCAGGCCCGAATGTCAAAATCATCTGCAGACAGTCAGACTTGTCTGCTTTAAAACAGGAACTGTCTAAAACATTTGAAGATAAACAGTTGATTGCTGCAAAACCAGGTCCTGGGCTGCATGTACTCAACTGATTCCTGTCATCATCTATTTAACGGAGGGAAAGATCCATGCTGCAAAAAGCAGAAGCTAAAGCTCCTGGAAAACTCTTTATAGCCGGTGAATATGCAGTCGTCGAACCAGGGTCTCCCGCAGTCATCGCTGCTGTTGACCGGTTCATTACTGTTTCAGTTTCACCTGCAAGAAAAGAGACAGGGACGATCCACTCCTCTGTTCTTTCAAATGAACCGTTAGACTGGATTATCGGTGATCATGAGGTCATCTTGGAAGAACCGGATCAGAGAGCGTCTATCATGACAGCAACTCTGAAAGCACTCT
This sequence comes from Alkalibacterium sp. s-m-28, assembly GCF_054658175.1. Lineage (NCBI taxonomy): Bacteria > Bacillati > Bacillota > Bacilli > Lactobacillales > Carnobacteriaceae > Alkalibacterium > Alkalibacterium sp. s-m-28. The sequence continues at coordinate 30,864 of NZ_BAAGIQ010000011.1, read as the reverse complement.
CACGATATCTTCATGACTGGGGCATCAAGCTTGCTCCTCTCGATATCTATGTAACAAGTGAAATGGTCAGCAGCGATGGTCTGAAATATGGACTAGGATCCAGCGGAGCAGTAACAGTCGCTCTCATACAGGCTGTTACTCGAGCGTACGCACTTAATTTGAACCCTTTACAGGTTTATAAGCTTGCCTGCCTCTCCCATCTATCCTTGGGAAGCCTAGGTTCCTTCGGAGATCTCGCTGCAGCCAGCTTTACAGGGTGGATAGCCTATACCCGTTTCAGCAGTCAGCCTGTTTACGATATGCTTGATTCTCTCAGTACGAGAGAATCAGTCGAGCGACACTGGCCTGATCTGATGATCGAGTCCCTGCCACCCATCAATAACTTACACTTCCTGGTAGGCTGGACAGGAGCACCCGCGTCCACTGAAAACCTGGTCAAAACGGTTTCCCGTTCAGATGATGCACTGACTTACACTCGATTCCTCGAAGAAAGCAGGCACTGTGTAACCGATCTGATCGATGCCATCAAAAAACAGAATCAGGAAGGGTTTCTTGCAGCCCTCTCCCGGAACCGGGACATTCTATATGCAATGACGGCTTTCCAGAAACGTGTATATGTCACACCTCTTCTAGAAAAACTGCTTCAGACAGCCGATGCACATCAGGCTACTGGCAAAATTTCCGGAGCTGGCGGTGGTGACTGCGGTATCGCCTTTTTACCTGATGAAATGGATCCTCAACCTCTTTTGTCCGAATGGAAAAAAGAGGGGATCACCCCACTTTCACTGGCTGTTTATCATGAGCCAACTAAACTGACTTAATGGAGTGACCTTATGCCTAAATCAAATAACAGAAAAAACGAACATGTTTCGTTGTCAGAAAAATTCTATGACGGACAAGTCTCGTCTTTTAAAGATATTTCTTTTGTCCATCATTCTTTTCCAGAAATGGATGTCTCCGATGTCGATCTGTCCGTTTCTCTAGAAGGACTCAACTTTTCTGTCCCCTTCTTCATCAACGCTATGACTGGAGGAAGCGAATGGACCGGAAAAGTAAATGAGAAACTGGCCATCATCGCACGTGAAACAGGTCTGGCTATGGCTACCGGCTCAGTGAGTGCCGCTTTAAAGGATCCTGAACAGGAAGAGTCATTTAAGATCGTTCGTAAAGTTAATCCTGATGGCCTGGTATTTGCTAATCTAGGAGCTGGACATGGACTGGAAAATGCAAAAAAAGTCGTGGATATGCTGGACGCTGATGCATTTCAGATTCATATCAATGCGCCTCAGGAAATTGTCATGCCGGAAGGTGACCGCGAATTTAAAGGATGGCTGGACAATATTGAATCCATAGTAAATGGACTTGATGTGCCCGTCATAGCTAAAGAAGTCGGCTTCGGCATGAGTCGAGAAACCATCCGTTCACTGGAATCTATCGGTGTAAAGCTGATCGATATCAGTGGTCAGGGTGGAACCAATTTTGCACAGATCGAAAATTTCCGTCGCAAAGATTTTAAACTGGATGATCTGGAAGAATGGGGTCAGACAACCGCGGTGTCATTATTAGAAGCGGGAGATAGCATAGTGAATGCCCACGTCATTGCCTCCGGCGGTATTCGTCGTCCGATGGAAATGGTCAAAGCCCTGTCACTCGGTGCATCACTCAACGGACTGTCAAGCCAATTCATGCATATGGCACTCAAAGACGTGGACCAGGCTATTGTGACGATCAGTCAGTGGAAGACTGAACTGGCGCATATCATGACGCTCTTGGGGGCCAAAACAGTAACTGACTTAAGGAAAACTGATGTCATCATCTCTGGCAAGACTGCGCAATGGTGTCATGCAAGAAACATCTCAATCCAGAAATATGCTTCCCGTACCTAAACGGGAAGTTTTTTCATATCATCTGAGATGTGCTATGAAATTTAGTAACCTAAGTTAAGGAAAGGTGATCTAATGGCAGACAGGAAAAACAACTTCTTTCACTTTGGATTATGGCAGCTGATCTATATTGTTTTACAGTGCACATGGGGGCTTCTTCAGAGCACTCTTGGTTTCATTCTATTTCTAATTCATTTCCGATGCCCTCATGACCGTTTTCATGGCAGCATCCGTACAAAATGGTCAACATTGAACGGCATATCGCTGGGCCTGTTCATTTTCACGCCCAACGACAAACATAGTCGACTTCTCCGAAGATATAATGGGAACCAGCTTCGTCTGACTGACCAATGCGAACGCATGTCAGTTCATGAATATGGCCACACCTATCAGTCGCTCATTCTTGGTCCGCTCTACCTCTTCACCGTGGGCATCACTTCATTGGGCTGGTCCCGACTGAATCGCTACAAGCAATTACGAAAAGAATACGGGATTCCGTATTCTTCATTATGGACAGAGCGGTGGGCTAACAATCTGGGGGAAAAAGTACTTGGACGGCCATCGATCAGACATTAATTCAAAGCATACTTAAAGCACAGCTTGGGTGATTGACTTCTCTCCCCTAAACTGTGCTTTTTATGTACCAAGAACTCCTACTCTCTTTTCTGGATTTAGACTTGTTCGAGGTCGGCTGGGGTCTTTTGAGCAGGCTGAGATTTATTAGGTTGATTCTGACAGACGTCAGAATCTTCTTAATGCTTAAGTTCAGTTGCCTAAGCGTTGATATTGTCTGGAGTCTGCCTCAGAACCCACTCGAGCTCTTTTTTCTCCCCAGTTTGTCACAAGACACGACTTAGAACACATTCAGTCCCTTGTCCCTCCCCGGTTGGGCCGCTAAACGATAAGCCACATCAAGGTGATCGCACTGACTCCTAGAATCATAGACCAGAGCAGACTTCTAGTTTTTATAGCCAGTAAAATGACAAGAACAGAAGGCAGCAGTTTTATATTCATGACAGGATTCAGATTAAAAGACTCCTCCCAGAAAAACACATCGGAGGCTACAAGAGCCGCAAAAATAGACACCGGGATGAAGGACATCCAGCGGCTTAAAGAAGGTGAAATCTCTTTTTTACTCAACAGAAGCAGCGGAAAGAAGCGTGGAATGAATGTCACGACAGCCATTCCCGCTATTAGTACGACTTGATGTTCAAGCATGGCTGTTTCCTCCTTTAATGCGATCGGTTCTATTTTCAACTATATAGCCTATGCATGAAGCTAAAACTGTCGCGATGACCAGTGCGATGTTGTGCTGAAGAACTACTGTCAGAATGACTGTAAAGCAGACTGAAGCAATTGCCGCCACAATATGTGCCTTAGACACGAACTGCATAACCATCATACACAGAAACATAGCAATGAGTGCATAGTTCATTATGAGTGTGTTGATGGGAAACTGACTTCCGATTACTCCACCAAGAATGGTACTGACGATCCATGTGCTGTAGTTGGACAGACTGGTCACCAATGCCTCATTTGGGTGCCACTGATTATTCTGAAACCTGGAGTAGTTGATGCCAAAGGACTCATCAGACAAGGTATGACCGAAGAGTCCTAGATAAAGTAAGGACTTATCTTTGACAAAGCTCGATATACTGGCAGACATCAGAACATGTCTCAGATTCAGGAAAAAAACCATAAGGATAACCGACGGAACAGACGCACCCATGACCACCAGGCTTGCCGCAAGGAACTGGGCTGCTCCCGCGTAAACCAGCAGACTCATCATCATAATCTGTCCGACCGTAAAGCCGGCATCATACAAGACGATTCCACAGGCTATTCCCAAGGCTATATAACTCGCCATAATGGGTGTACTGGCTTTTACACCACTCATAATCGTATCTCTATTCATCTACAGCACCTCTACTTCTATGTAAATATTATAATAGTATAGCATAGTTTTTCGGCTATTAAAAAAGCAGCCTTCAAGACACCGAAGACTGCTTCACTCACCCATTATTTACTGAACGATGTCATACACCAATGTCGGTTCAGTTGCGCTGTCTGACAGTTTGACATTAGTCAGAACTCTTTCGCCAACCTCATCGCTGATTTCTTTGTTGGAATACAAGGTAGCAATAGACTCTCCCGCACTGACTTTATCTCCAACTTTTTTATGAAGGTAAAGTCCTGCAGACAAGTCTATCTGACTTTCTTTCGTTTCACGTCCGGCACCCAGCATCATCGCTGCAATTCCGATCTGATCAGCAATGATTTCAGAAACGACTCCATCCTGATCAGCTAAAACTTCCTTAGTATATGAAGCAACTGGAAGGACCGTTTCAGGATTATCGGCTACTGAAGCATCCCCGCCTTGTGCTTCCACAAATGTCTTGAAGACTTCAAGCGCTTTTCCGTTTTTAAGGTTTGCTTCCAGAAGGGTCCGCGCTTCCTCAAGAGAGTCTGCCGCTCCTCCTAAATAAGCCATCTGACTTCCAAGAACGAGACACAGTTCAGTCAGGTCTTCCGGTCCGTGCCCTTTAAGCGTATCGATCGCTTCTTTTACCTCCAGACCATTTCCAATCGCATTTCCAAGTGGCTGACTCATATCAGAAATAACGGCCATCGTCTGTCTTCCAACTGATTTCCCGATATTGACCATGGTTTCAGCCAGTTCTTTTGCCTGCTCAACATTTTTCATGAATGCTCCGGCTCCGGTTTTAACGTCCAGAACGATTGCATCTGCACCGGAGGCAATTTTTTTACTCATGATTGAACTCGCAATTAGAGGAATCGACTCGACAGTGCCTGTCACATCACGAAGGGCATATAGCTTCTTGTCAGCTGGCGTCAGATTTCCTGACTGACCGACTACTGCCACTTTGTTTTTGTTGACCAGTTCAGAGAAGTCCTGCTGAGACAGTTCAACATGAAAACCTGGGATAGCTTCAAGCTTATCGATTGTTCCGCCTGTATGACCCAGTCCACGTCCGCTCATTTTAGCTACTGGAACCCCTACGCTAGCCACAAGAGGTGCAAGGACCAGGGTAGTTGTATCGCCTACTCCGCCAGTTGAATGCTTGTCCACTTTTACGCCTTCGATATCGGACAAGTCGATCTGGTCCCCAGATTCGACCATAGCCATTGTCAGGGCACTACGTTCATCATTGTTCATTCCATTAAAATAGATTGCCATAGCCATTGCGCTCATCTGGTAATCAGGAATAACATCGGCCGTGTACTGGTCGATCATCCATTTAATTTCTTCTTGTGTCAGTACTTGTCTATGCTGTTTCTTCTCGATCAAGTCGATCATTCTCATTCTCATAACACTCCATTCATCATTATCATGTAAGCCTTATTTTATCACAAGTATTGCCTTTATTAAGTAGATTTCTCTTAGAGTCGATAAGAATCTTCCAATAAAGGCTTACAGTACTACACGTCCATCTAAAAGAGTGGTAGAATTATAAGGAAGTGCACAACCAAATACTCAAGGGAGCGATTTTATGACTAGTCAAAAGTTGAATACCTTTCTCGAAAATAATCTTCAGGAATTGAAGGATCAGGGTCTTTATAATGAGATCGACACGATTCAGGGACCCAACGGATCGGAAATTACGATCAACGGAAACAAACTGATCAATATGTCTTCTAACAACTACTTGGGCTTTGCAAATGATGAACGTCTTAAAGTTAAAGCAAATGAAGCAACTGACACTTACGGTGTAGGTGCCGGTGCCGTTAGAACAATCAACGGAACTCAGTCGATCCACGACGAACTGGAAGCAAAAATAGCTGAATTCAAGCACACTGAAGCAGCCGTCGCTTTCCAGTCAGGATTCAACTGCAACATGGGCGCAATTTCTGCGGTCATGAACAAGAATGATGCAATCCTGTCTGACGAACTGAATCACGCGTCTATCATTGACGGATGCCGTCTATCCGGAGCAAAAGTTATCCGTGTCAAACACCAGGATATGGATGACCTGAGAGCAAAAGCTAAAGAAGCTGTTGAAAGCGGACAGTATGAAAAAATCATGTACATCACTGACGGTGTCTTTTCAATGGATGGCGATGTTGCGAAATTGCCTGAAATCGTTGAAATCGCTGAAGAATTCGATCTGATTACGTATGTTGATGATGCACATGGATCAGGCGTCATGGGTAAAGGTGCCGGGACAGTTAAACATTTTGGTCTTCAGGATAAAATCGATTTCCAGATGGGGACACTGTCTAAAGCAGTCGGAGTTGTCGGAGGTTATGTCGCTGGAACTCAGAACCTAATTGATTGGCTGAAGGTTCGTGCCCGTCCTTTCCTGTTTTCTACCTCACTGACTCCTGGAGCTGCTGCAGCATGTATCGAAGCCATCGATATCATGTCCAGCTCAACAGAAGAACACGAACGTCTTTGGGAAAATGGTCGATATCTGAAAGCCGGCCTTAAAGATCTGGGCTTCAACATCGGCGATTCAGAAACACCTATCACCCCTTGTATTATCGGTGAAGAAAAACTGACTCAGCGTTTCTCCAAACGTCTGACAGAAGAAGGCGTCTATGCAAAATCGATCGTCTTCCCTACAGTCCCACGTGGAACAGGTCGAGTAAGAAATATGCCAAGTGCCGCTCACACCAAGGACCAGCTGGACAAAGTACTTGATATTTACAAAAAAATCGGCAAGGAACTCGATGTTATCAGTTAATTTATAGACTAATAGAGAAAAGGTGATCCTCATCTTTTCTCTTTCTGCTGGTAATAAATAATAGACAAAAAGTCGGAGGTTTACGAGTGAAAAAAATTATCATTACTGGAGCTTTAGGTCAGATCGGATCAGAGCTTACAATCAGATTGCGTGAAGTCTATGGAAAAGAGAACGTTGTCGCTACTGATATCAGACAGCCCGAAGATTCTAAAGTAGTCACTGATGGTATTTTCGAAATCCTGAATGTGACCGATGCCGATCGCATGAAGGATTTGGTTGAACAGTATCAAGTTGATACATTTATACACCTGGCTGCATTACTGTCAGCTGTTGCCGAAGCAAAACCTCAGCTGGCCTGGAATTTGAACATGGGCGGACTGATCAACGCACTTGAGCTGTCGCGCGAATACGACTTGAAGTTCTTCACACCCAGCTCAATCGGGGCGTTCGGTCCTCAGACACCTAAAGATCAGACACCCCAGGTCACGATCCAGCGTCCGACAACCATGTACGGTGTCACAAAAGTCAGCGGAGAGCTGCTCGGGGATTACTATTTCCAGAAATTCGGAGTGGATACACGAAGCGTCCGTTTCCCTGGTCTGATTTCCTACGACACCCTTCCTGGCGGTGGAACGACAGACTACGCTGTCGATATTTACTATGAAGCACTGAAAAACAATGCGTATACATCCTTTATCGGCAAAGGCACATACATGGATATGATGTACATGCCTGACGCTGTCGACTTGATCATTCAGCTGATGGAGGCACCGAGCGACCAGCTGGTCAACCGCAATGCCTACAATGTCAGTGCTATGAGCATTGCACCTGAAGATGTTGAACAGGCCATCAAGAAACACCTACCTGAATTCAAGCTGAATTATGATGTTGATCCAATTAGACAAGGGATCGCAGAGTCTTGGCCAAATGCCATCGATACAACAGCTGCTCAGCAAGAATGGGGGTTCTCACCTAAGTACGATCTTGAAAAAATGACTGAAGATATGCTTAAGCAACTGAAAAACAAGGGCATTCTTTCATATGCCTGATTGATAAAGATAGACCCTGCACTATTCTAAAAGTGCAGGGTCTTCTTTTGGCGTAAAAATAGAATACCTCAGTTGACGATATACCTGGAGGAGACTGTTTCGAGATAATCCTGAAATAGTCCGAAGAGGCTGCAGATCACCCAGTAAATTGCTGCAACTAGAATATACATCGTCATATAATCATGCTCTCTTCCTCCCACTACTCTGGCATTTTGAAAAATTTCATTGACTGTAATCATGGCTGCCAGAGATGTTCCCTTGATGACATCCAGGAGAACGCTGCTCAAAGGCGGGATCGCTATTCTGAAAGCCTGCGGAAGAATAATATCTTTCAACGTGACATAAGGAGTCATTCCAAGAACGGTTGCCGCTTCCCATTGCCCCCGATTCACGGATGATATGGATGACCGGAAAATCTCAGAAATATAGGCCGCGCCGTTCAGACTGAAGCAGATAATAGCCGACGTCAGTGCATTAAACTGAATGTTTACAAAAGGCAGCCCAAAATAAATCAGAAATAAAAAGACGAGTACCGGCGTCCCCCTCATAAATGAAACATACAATCGGGCGATCCACCTTAATGTTCTGGATGGAGACAATCTCATCAGAGCGATGACCATTCCTATCACTGCACCAATGGCCGTACTGACCAAGGCAATGCCCAAGGTATATGGCACGCCTCTTAATAAAAACGGCAAAGATTCCCAGGCCAGATCCGGATCAAATATATACTGCCATTCAATTGACAGCATGGCTATCCCTCTAGTTCGATGGTCATGATGTCAAAGTCCTGTTCAACCGTCACATCTTCCCCATAATAAAATGTCTCTGAGATCTCACTGAGTGTCCCATCTTCATGCATAGCTTCCAGTGCCTGGTCGATCTGTTCAGTCAAGGTGTCATTGCCTAGTTTAAGAGAGAAATTAGTATAGCTTGGATTGAAGAACAGCTCTTCATGAATGTGGACTGGAATATCCGGGAAAGCCGTCAGTGCCATGGTCTGTCCGTAAAAGTCATTTATGATCAAGTCTGTTCGCCCATTCGCTACGTCCCATAAATACTGGTCGTTTGTGGCATTGTCATAAATTACCAGTTCTGCTCCATACTGCTCTGCAATCTGCATATACGTAGTCGTAGCCGCTCCAGCTGCCCGTTTTCCGTCAAGATCTTCCATTTCTTCAATCCCTGAGTTGTCTTCTTCCCGGACAATCATGGACATATATGAATACTTATAAGGTATCGTGTAGTTGTATCGGTCCGCATTTTCTCCGGCGTGACTGATACTCAAGGCGGCAACATCAATCTGTTCACTGTTCAGAGACGTCAGCATGCCGTCTACATTCATTTCAGTAAAATCAATGTCCAGTTCCAGACGATCAGCCACTTCTCTCAATATTTCAACTTCAAAGCCAGTCAGTTCATTTGTTTCAGCATCGTGATATGAGTTTGGAAAATATGTACCAGATGTCGCTGCCCGGATCACACCCGCTTCTTGTATCTCATCCCAGTTATCTGAACTATTCTCACTGGCACCACTTTCCCCACAGGCTGTCAGTGTTATGACGCTTCCAAGCAGTGCCATCCTCATCAATAGTGATTTGTTCATTTTTCATTATCCCCTTTCGTTTTTCCTTCAAAATCATAGCAACCTGAAATTTTTAAGTCAAAATTATAGTCGATTTTGTTATGTGAGAGAACGAGACAAAGAATTAAATCAGGAGCTTATCACTATTTTACCGACATTCTTAACATTGTGATGATGTACAATTTTGTCTTTATGATTCATCGAGTTTCTTTTTATTTTTGATACAAATTCTGTAAATACCTGTAATAAGCCTTTAACCACAATCTTGCTTCTTTAGTCTGACTGATTATTCAAGCCTATTATCTCCTGCACTATTGATTCCTTACACCTGACTGATATACTGAAAAAAATCGACTGAATAAGGAAGGATAAAACTATGAGCTTTCATATTGACCGGACTAAGGATGGGATGTATTACTCGGAGCAGATCAGAAACGGGCAGGTTTCATCTCAGGAACTCCTTATGGCCAGCTTCAAATCGATTAAAGAAAAAAATGCGCTGTTAAATGCAGCCGTCCACACAAGAGAAGAAACTGCACTTAGTGAATCACGGGAAGAATCATGGGTAAACGGTCCTTTTGGTGGTGTGCCGATCCTTTTAAAGGAGCTGGGTCAGAACATGATCGGAGAACCTGCCCGGGCAGGTTCCAAACTGTTAAAAGATAACCGGTCATCATACACCAGCCACTTTGTTGCCCAGCTGCAGAAATCTGGATTTATCCCTATCGGATCGACGAATGTACCGGAGTTCGGTTTTACCAATATCACGCACTCAGATATTTTTGGTCCGGCACGCAATCCTTTTAACTCTGAGTTCAGCGCAGGAGGATCAAGCGGCGGTGCTGCCTCCGCAGTCGCATCAGGAATGGTGCCTATAGCTGGAGCAAGTGATGGCGGTGGATCGATCCGCATACCGGCTTCATTTACCGGCTTAGTCGGACTGAAACCGACTCGCGGAAGAACACCAATTGGCCCTGGAGCCGGGCGGGCATGGCAAGGTGCTGCCATCAGCTTCGCTCTGACAAAATCAATCAGGGATGCTGCTGCTTTGCTCGACCACATGCAAGTCTTACAGCCAGCAGCTGCTTTTCAGACACCCTTGTACAGGGAAGGCTATCTTAACAGTCTGACTGCCCCACTTAATAAAAAGATGAGAATCGCCTTTTCCCTGAAATCTCCGATCGGCAGTCAGGTAAGCAGCGAAGCTGAAGACGCTGTTCTAAACGCTGTCAACTGGCTCGAACAGAAAGGGTTTGCGGTAGACCAGAGTGAACCAGATATTGATGGTGTAGATTTGATGAAATCCTACTATGTTATGAATTCCGGAGAAACTGCAGCTATGCTTGGGAATATGGAGAAAGCTCTCGGTCGGTCGATCACGATGGAGGATGTGGAACTGCTGACCTGGGTCCTGTATCAGTCAGGCAAAAAAGTCAGTGCAGCTGAGTATTCAAATACACTGAGCACATGGGATGATGCAGCGGAAAAAGCGGCTTTATTCAATGAACGATACGACTTGCTACTTCAGCCGACAACAGCTGAGCCTGCTCCGAGAGTGGACAAGATCTACTGGTCTGAATCTTTTAAAAAGAAAATGAGACACATTGACACTTTCTCACCCGCTGACCAACAACAACTTATCTGGGATATGTGGGAAGAAAGTCTATCGATTACTCCATTTACTCAACAAGCCAATCTGACTGGGCAGCCTGCAATCAGCCTGCCCACACATTTGACAAAAGAAGGCATGCCTTTGGGAATTCAGTTCACCGCTCCGAAAGGTAAAGAGCATTGGTTACTGCAAATGGGCCGTATGATGGAGGATGATGGGTTATTTGTCTGAATGAATGATACTGTAATAAACACTTCGGTGGTTTCGTCGTGAATTTAGATGCGTTCATGCATCTAGATGTTCTGTTTTTACGTTTGATAAGGAGCTCAAGTCGATTTTCCATTCCGACTTATGGTGCTTTGACGATTGCGCCTTAACTCAGATTGATTTCATACCCGAGTGCCGGGGCTATAGCATTTGCGCCTTAACTCAGATTGATTTCATACCCGAGTGCCGGGGCTATTACATGCAACCCCTATAAAAAGAAAAAGACCTGCAGGGAGACAGACGATTCGTCCAGCCGCTCTGCAGGTCTATTAGTGTCTCTTATCTTTCCACATCGATCACTTCTGGTCCGTTTTCTCTTCCGACGATCACCTTAGTGACGGTATCTAGAAACAGCCCGTGCTCCACTACACCTGTGACAGAGTCCAGGAAGGATGCGAGTTTATGAGGATCTTCGATCGTTCCCAAATGCAGATCAATAATATAGTTGCCTGAATCAGTCTCCAGTTTGCTCCCGTCATCATTCAGACGAAATTCGGGATTCAGATTCTCTTTTTTTAAAAGCTTTAGCACTTGTCCGCATCCGAATTTCACCACTTCTACCGGGAGAGGGAATGCGCCTAATTTAGATACCATTTTGCTGTCGTCCACAATCCAGATGATTTCTTCAGACTGGTTTGCGACCATTTTTTCAAAGAGGTGCGCAGCTCCTCCTCCTTTTATGCCTTGGAAGTCATCTGAAATTTCATCCGCCCCATCGATGGTCACGTCAATATGATCGACTTCATCGATATCTTTTAACGGAATACCAAGTTCTCTTGCCTGATCAGTTGTTCTGTGAGAGGTTGTGACGCCAACAATAGACAAGCCTTCTTCTTTCACACGTTTTCCAATCGCCTCAACCATGTAGTAGGCCGTAGATCCTGTTCCTAGCCCAACAATCATTCCGTCCTTTACAAATTCTGCCGCTTTGTAGCCGACTATCTTCTTTAAGTTCATCCGTCTCTCTCCTTCGTATATATTTAACTAAATTCACTAGTGTTGCATTAAAATATTAATCTGTTCCATGGCATAAAAAAATCCTTTATACTAGCACTTGGATGACTTATCCACGACCAATACAAAGGAACTACACATGGATAAGTATAAAACAAAAATGACCATAAATAAATGATTTTCGTCAATTAAGTTAGAACAATTAAGCTTTGATTCTCGTCAAGCCATCGAACAATTTGATCGTTACGCAAAGAAATTGACATTTAAGAAAGTAATGAAGCTCTTTCTGTATGCCATTAACGATGAAACGGAAAGTTTACGACATCTATATCAGCAACTTGTCAATCCGAATTTAAAACTGGAAAAAGTCATCCGCTGCGCCAGCATTTGACTTTTTTGAAATTTTTAACGAACACTACATGTGATTTAATTACCAATAAAAAAGTAACAGTGATTTTCAGTTTTATGCAACACTAGTTAACTAAATTATAGCATAGAAAAAAGAAGCAAGACTTGATGATTAAGTCCTACTTCTTAAACTAACTTTATTTAATCATTTTAAACTCCAGAAACAGGTCATTGTAGATACCGGTGTATTCCAGACCGAGGTCTTCATATACTTCTAGATTGTCCATCATATCCTGGCTCGGATAGAACTGCTCGTCTTCAACTGTTTCTTCAGGCAGGTAGTCCATTGCCGTCTGGTTTGGTGTGCTGTAACCGATATAGTCTGCGTTCTGGGCAGCTATTTCAGGGGTGAGCATGAAGTTGATGAAAGCATACGCCGCTTCTTCATTCTGTACAGTGTGTGGAATCACCATATTGTCGAACCAGAGATTCGATCCTTCTTCGGGTAGAATATAGACGATGGATTCGTTCTCCCACATCATATCTGCAGCTTCTCCAGAATAAGTGACCGCAATCGCAGCCTCTTCCTGGATCATATACATCTTAATTTCGTCAGCCACCAGTGCCTTGATATTTGGTGATAGTTCAGTCAGCTGGTCGGCTGCTTGCTGAAGTTCGGATGAGTCTCTTGAATTGAGTGAATAGCCTAAAGTCTGAAGGCCTATTCCTATAACTTCCCGGGCCCCGTCAATCATCAGGATACTGTCTGCCAATTCAGGACGGTACAGGTCTTCCCAGCTTTCCGGTTCAAAACCTTCCAGCAGGTCTTCGTTGTAGGCTATTCCGAGTGTTCCCCAGAAATAAGGAATGGAGTAACGGTTCCCCGGATCAAAGTTCAGATCGAGAAAATCAGGATCGATGTGTTCCAGGCCCTTGATTCTAGAATGGTCAAGTTCCATGACTAAGTTTTCTTCAATCATCCGCTCGATCATGTATTCACTTGGAATCGCCAGGTCATACCTCGTCCCGCCCTGCTGTACCTTAGTGTACATGGCTTCATTAGAGTCGAACGTTTCGTAGACAACGCGGTACCCAGTCTCTTCTTCAAACTGCTCGATCAGATCGGAATCGATATAATCCCCCCAGTTGTACAAGTGGAAAACATCAGCACCACTTGTGCCCTGAGCCTGATCGATGTAACGTCCTCCCATGAAAGCAGCTGTTGTGAGTCCAATAATAACCAGTGACAAATTAATCAGTTTTTTCATTATGGTGTCACCGCCTTTTCATGATTTGTCGGATCCGTGTGGGCCAGTTTCTGTCGTGTACGCTGTTTCTGGATGAAATAGTATCCGGCAACAAGGCTGAATGCAACAAGGAAGAGGATCGTACTTAACGCGTTAATTTCCAGACTGACACCTTGTCGTGCCCTGGAATAAATTTCTACAGACAATGTCGCAAAGCCGTTCCCTGTTACAAAAAAGGTCACCGCAAAATCATCAATCGAGTAGGTAAACGCCATAAAGTAACCGGCCAATATCCCAGGCGTAATGCTCGGAAGAATAATCTCCTTGAGGACCTGGAAATGATTGGCTCCAAGGTCTCTGGCAGCCGTAATCATGTTTTCGTTCATTTCTTCCAACCTAGGAAGGACCATCAGAACGACGATAGGAATACTGAAGGCAATATGAGAAAGGAGTACGGAGTAAAAACCCAGCTGAAACCCTACTAAAGTAAAGAGCAGCAGGAAACTTGCTCCTATAATTACATCAGGTGAAACCAGAAGAATATTATTCAGACTCAGAAGCACGTTTTGAGTCTGACGTCTTCTGGAAAAGTAGATACCAATAGCACCAGATGTCCCGATCACTGTTGCAATAAGAGCTGACAAGAGAGCCACTCTGATCGTGTCCAGTGCAATAATCAGCAGTCTTGAGTCTTCTGCCAATGCTGCATAGTGTTCCAGTGTAAATCCGCTGAACTGGTTCATCGTTCCCGCTTCATTAAAGGAATAGTATATTAAATAGACAATGGGTGTATACAGCAGAATGAATACGACGAATAAATAGAGCTTTGCCCAGTTTTTATTCTTGGTCATCTTCTCGGCACTCCCTTTCTTCGTTTTCGTGTCACGAACATAACCGCAAACATGATCAGAATCAGGATAATGCCCATCGTTGATCCCATTCCCCAGTTCTGTGTAACCAGAAAGTTCTGTTCGATTGCTGTACCCAGAGTAATGACACGGTTCCCCGCGATTAGTCTAGTCAGCATGAAAAGAGACAAGGAAGGAATGAATACGGCCTGGATCCCACTTCTCACACCAGACAGAGATATCGGAAAAATCACAGATCTAAACGTCTGCCACTCATTGGCCCCCAGATCCCGGCTGGCAAGAACCATCGATTTCGTCAATGGCATTGAAGACCGGAAGAAGCATGAACGGAATTTCGATGTAAGTAGCCACGATCAGAAAACTGAGTCTAGTAAAGAGCAGCGGCTGCGCTCCAATACCTATAGTTTCCAGGAGCTGATTCACAAATCCTGTCTGACTGAGAATGCCGATAAAGGCGTAAGCTTTCAGCAAGATATTCATCCACGTCGGCAAAATCAGGATCAGCAGCCATAATTGTTTGTGCTTAGTCTGCGTCAGGAAGTAAGCAGCCGGATAACTGATCGCCAGTGTGAGTACGGTAATCAGGAAAGCATATAAAAACGACTGCATCGTCATCGTCAGATAGACTTGAGACGTAAAATAAGTTTGTATGTTCGTCAGTGTAAATGATCCGTCAAGCCCCCGGAATGACTGTACAAGCAGTAACAGAACGGGGAAAACGACGAATAAAACGATCCACAGGTAATAAGGGATCGAAAGAAGTTTGCGCTGTCTAGTCATTCGCCCCTTCTCCTCTCACCTCTGATGTCGAGGATAATCCGGAAAACTGCTCGATCCGCTCATCGAAAGCTTCTTCCGTTTCATTTATACGCATGATGTGGATATCTTGTGGATCAAATTGAAGACCGACTCGTTTGCCGATTTCTGTCTTCTTCGTGGAGTGGACCATCCAGCTGTTTCCTTTATCATCCAGTCCAACGATCTCATAATGGACCCCTCTGAACAACTGACTTTGAACACTGATCTGCAGATCTCCTTCATCAGCCTGACTTACTACCAGATCTTCCGGACGAATCACAACATCAACTTTCTCATTAGATGTCATGCCTCCGTCAACACACGCGAAACGTTTGCCGGCAAATGACACAACATAATCCTCAACCATACGGCCTTCTACAATATTGCTTTCCCCGATAAAGTCAGCCACATATCGGTTGATCGGCTCATCGTAAATATCATTTGGCGTACCAGTCTGGATGATTTCGCCTTCTTTCATAACCATGATTTCATCACTCATCGCCAGAGCTTCTTCCTGATCATGAGTAACAAAAAGAAAAGTAATTCCAAGACGCCGCTGAAGTTCACGCAGTTCATACTGCATATCTGTACGCAGTTTCAAATCCAATGCGGATAACGGCTCATCCAGCAGCAGCATGTCCGGTTCGTTTACAAGAGCCCGGGCAATCGCTACTCGCTGTTTCTGCCCACCGGACATCTCAGCTATTCCCCGTTCTTCAAAGCCAGCCAGTCTGACGAGTTTGAGCACGTCACTGACCTTCTCACTGATGTCCTGTTTGTTCAATTTTTTCATTTTCAACCCAAAAGCCACATTATCGAAAACATTCATGTGGGGGAACAAGGCATAGTCCTGAAAAACTGTATTGACTTTTCTTTTATTTGGAGGTGTGTTTTTTGTTTCTTCTCCATTAATTCGAATGTATCCTTCAGTAGGTGATGTAAATCCGGCGATCAGATTCAATATTGTCGACTTTCCACATCCTGAAGGACCGAGCAAGGTATAAAATTTTCCTTTCTCCAATTCAAACGAAATGGTCTTTAAGACACTCTCTTTATCATATTTTTTTTCTACCTGATCGAAGGAAACAATTATCTCTTCAGTCAACAAAAAACACCCCTTTATAACCGATTTAATTAACCTTTATAATTATAGCGATTAAGGGGTGAAAAGCAATATTTATTCAGTTGTTTTTCTTATAATAGTCACTAAATATGTTTAAAAAGTGATGCCATCGGTCATTCATTTTATCTGGCGGAGAATCAAGTGGAAAATAAGCCAACTGCAGCGATTCTTTTTTGTCATTTCAATATTGCTGCGCATACGACGGAACTTAAGGTATTACCACTGTTCCTTTTCATACTTCAAGCAGATTGACTCGCATATGAAATGGCTGACCAGTGCGGAGTCAAGCGATACAGGAACAGCTCCCTTCTTCTCCAGAGTTTCCAGAAATGACTGGATCATTGGTTCAAAGCCTCTTTTTACCAGTGTGCCAGTCCAGTCGCCGGTAATTTGAGTGAGCCTTCCTTCTTTAGTGTAAATCGATAAATCCGTGAGGTCTTCAACTGTGTATGTTCCTGAAGCACTTTGAAGTTCAAGTGTCTCTCTTTTAGCTCCTGATTCATTATTTATAGAAACCAGTGCAGTCATCTGTTTCGTTCTAAGCATGACACACGCACGCTTGAACTGGCCTCCTTCTTCGACAACTTCAGAATCTACTACGTCGATATGCTGGTCATTTAACAAAAAGACCGCTGTATCAATTGGATGAATCATCATATCGAAGATACGGTATCTGACCGGAAAGTCTGTGGCATCAGACTGATTCTTCTGAACGATCAGCATATTTCCATCTTTAACATCAGCCAGTTCCCTTACATTGGGTGCAAAGCGGCGATTAAATCCGATCATTAACGGTACCTGTTTCTCTTCAGCCAGATTCATCAGCTCTTTAGTCTTATCCAGTTCTTCTGTCAGTGGCTTGTCGATCAGCACTGGTATCGAATGATCCAGAAAATAAGAGACCATCTCATAGTGCGTATGAGTCGGGGTATGTATGCACACGGCATCCACTATCTCCGTCAAGTCTCTCCAGGATGTATGCAGCTGCTCAGGAGATAAGCCGTACTGTCTCCCCAGTTCCTGCAGCTTATCCTGACTGCGTGTAGAAAAGTGCCACTCATGCTCGGCAAAACGAGTCGTATAGAGTGGGAGATAAGCTTTCTGGGCAATAGTTCCTAGTCCGATAACACCAATTTTCATCTGATTTCCCTCCTTCTGTCCAATGTTAAAGAGCAGCCTGCAACCTGTTAACGACGTCTCACCGCTTTGTGGTCACCAGCTGCTCTTTCATTTAATTTTCTTCTGTCAAAGGCATGATCGTTTCAAGTTTAGCCTTGAAACTGCTAGTCGCTTTTTTTATCAATGTGTCATTGCTCCCGATAACAGCAGGATGGTCTTCGCCAATTATTTTCACTTCTGTTTCCAGCTGGACGCCATATTTATCCAGAATGACTTCCTTAATGTGTTCGATCAGCTCAATATAATCCGTGGCTGTCGCATTGTCAATATTGACAATAAATCCGGCATGTTTAGTGGATACTTGTGCGCCTCCCCATTTCAGTCCCTGAAGGCCGGCATCCTGAATCAGTTTACCTGTGAAGTAGCCTGTAGGACGCTTGAAGACAGACCCGCAGGATGGGTATTCGAGCGGCTGTTTGGATGTTCTGAGATAGGTCAGCTCATCCATCTTCTCTTTGATCGCTTCAGGATCGCCTTCTGTCAGCTCAAATACGACTTCCAGCGCGATTTCATCTGTCTCCTGAAGCTTGCTGTGACGATAAGAAAATTCCATTTCGTCATTCGTCCGTTCGAAAATTTCGCCGTCACGGGTAAGGACCGTGACTTTACGGATCACTTCTCTCACTTCCCCGCCGTAAGCTCCAGCATTCATGTATACTGCCCCACCAATGCTTCCCGGGATTCCACAGGCGAACTCAAGTCCGGTAAGACTGGACTGATACGCCCGTTTACTGACTTCGATAAGAGGTGCACCCGTTAGTACTCTAATGCTGTTCTCTTTTACTATGATCTGGTTCATGTCCGTCAGAATGATGACAGCCCCACGGATTCCCCCATCTTTCACAATAAGGTTGCTGGCATTCCCAAGAATAGTGACTGGCCAGCTCTGCTCATATAACCATTTAACCAATGCCTGAACTTCTTCTTTCGTTTTCGGAAAGATCAGTGCATCTGCCGGTCCACCTGTTTTAGTATAAGTATATTTAGATAAAGGTTCATTCTCTTTTATTGTTGCGTTTGGAAAATACTTTTTAAGTTTTTTTACATTCATTATAATCGATTGTCCTCTCGTTAACGCCTGGATCCTTTAATGATCTGCCACGGATCCAATTTCATGACTTGATGGCATTCGGATCTTGTTAGCATGCAAATCACACTAATTTTAACACTAATGCGTCTGAATGTGTACAATTACCGGGAATTGTCATCTAATCGTCAAGTCTTAAATCATAGCCTAAAGAGGTTTCTTCTGCAAATCTGTCAAAATAATCCTTTTGGACGATACCTAAGTAGTGCTTGTCCTCCTTAAGCTCGACAGTCGGATCAATCTTCAGGTTCAGCTTCCGGAAGAAAGATCTTACATGCATCCAGATTGTCCTGCTTTTTATCTATCCTTAGAACTTCTGTATAACAATGCGTCAACTCTTCTCCCAATGTATCAAAAGCTGTTGATCGACACAAGTGAAGCAGATGTAAAAAACGATCGAAAACAGACCCTTCTTGTCCAGATTGATGACTTATTGGCAAAGAAAGAAGAACTCCTCCAATCAGGATGATCAAAAGTGCTGCGAGAGTGATTTTTAAACTGTTCGTGCAGTTTCTTATTTTTAAAAGCAACTGGGTCATGTGTTCACCTCGTTTTAATTCGGTTAATCCAGCGTACTAAAATCATCATTAACAGTGGGCTGATAACATCAGGTTTAAAGTGCTCGCATGACTGATAGTCAGACAAATCTCCTCATAAAAGTTTACAGGATATTTAATTGTTGCTATTTTAGTTAAGAGGGATTATAATTATCAGGACAAATGAATACTGTACGGGAGTAACAGGCAGGATATTTTCTGTTGCAGTGCCACCAATCGTAGATGACTCATCTGCTGGTGCTGCATTAAATTGTGAGACGTATACGGAATAGGCCTTCCGTATGCGTCTTTTTTTATCTATTGCTTCCGATTAGTAGAAAGGATAATTAGATGGATTACTATAAACGTAAGAGTGAAGAAGTTCTAACAGAACTGAATGCTTCCCGTGAAGGGCTGACTACAAAGGAGGTAACCAGTCGCCTGGAGCAGTATGGCTTAAACGAAATTGCTCAAAAGGATCGACGCTCGATTCTCTCCCTATTTATCGAATCGTTCAAGGATCCTATGGTCATCGTTCTGCTGATCGTGGCCATCATTCAGGTCCTGATCGGCGAACAGCTCGAACCACTGATCATTTTTACAGTTCTGATACTGAACTCTCTTCTAAGTGTCGTGCAGACAAAAAAAGCGGAAGATTCATTGGAATCTCTTCGTAAGATGGCATCACCCAGCGCCAAAGTACTGAGAGATGGATCGACTCAATCGATCGAAGCTAAAAACATCACAGTGGGTGATATTGTTGTACTGGAAGCGGGAGATAATATTCCTGCCGACGGTCGCCTGGTAGAAGCTGAATCGCTTCAAGTCCAGGAGGGGTCGCTGACTGGGGAATCAGTTTCATCTGAAAAAAGAACAAATGAGCTGGCTGAAGATACGCCTCTTGCCGACCGAATCAATATGGTCTACAGTGGAACGCTGGTCACTTACGGACGAGGGAACTTTGTCGTCACTGCAATCGGAGAGTCCACTGAAATGGGGAAAGTGGCTCAGCTGATTCAAGGCGCTTCTTCCAAACAGACGCCTCTGCAGCGTAAACTGGAACACTTCAGTAAGAAACTGGGCTGGGCTATCCTGCTTCTGTCTATTCTCATATTCGCTATTCAAGCAGGGCGTATCTTCTTAGGTAATGCTGAAGATATTACAGTCCCATTGTTGGATGCATTTATGTTTGCCGTTGCTGTCGCTGTTGCTGCCATTCCTGAAGCTCTGCGGTCGATCGTGACCATCGTTCTCTCAGTGGGTACAAATAAGATGGCTAAACAGCATGCCATCATCAGACAGCTTCCAGCCGTAGAAACGCTCGGATCCACCAGTGTGATTTGTACAGACAAAACAGGTACCTTGACTCAAAATAAAATGACTGTGGTCGATGCCTACATTCCAAATGGTGAATCCAATCTGTTCTCCGGTGATCCTGAAAAATGGACTGAGTCCGAACAGATCCTGATGCAGGTCGCGACCCTGACGAATGACTCCACATTAAGTGAAAACGGAGAATCAAGTGGCGATCCCACTGAAGTTGCACTGATCGCATACAGTAATAAACAAAATCTGCCTTACGACACTGTACGTAAAACCTACCCACGTCTTGCAGAACTGCCGTTTGATTCCAGCCGTAAACGCATGTCTACTGTGCATGAGATTGATGGAGAAAAAAGGCTTCTGGTCAAAGGCGGCCCAGATGTCATCTTCTCTCTCTGTTCAAAAATTAAAATGAACGGGGAAGTCGTCTACTTAACCGAAGAGCTTCAAAAAGAACTGGTGGAGCAGAACGAGTACTTTTCTGATCAGGCTATGCGTGTACTGGCTTTTGCCTATAAGCCAATCGATAAAGAAGACATTGATGTGGAGGACGAAAATGATCTGATTTTTGTTGGACTGCTGGCTATGATCGATCCTCCTCGTCAGGAAGTCTACCACGCAGTAGAAGATGCTACTGCTGCAGGAATCAAGACAATTATGATTACAGGAGACCATAAAACGACTGCACGGGCAATCGCCAGAGATCTGAATATTTCCAGTGAAGGCGACCTGGCACTTACCGGGCAGGAATTGGATGCCTTGTCTGATAATGAACTAATGGAAACCCTGGAAAAAATCACTGTCTACGCTCGAGTCACACCTGAAAACAAAATACGTATTGTAAATGCTTGGCAGGATAAAAACCAGATAACTGCGATGACAGGTGACGGCGTCAATGATGCACCCGCCCTTAAACAGGCCGATATAGGAATAGCCATGGGCAGTGGAACTGATGTCGCTAAAGATGCTTCAGATATGATCCTCACAGACGACAACTTCGTTTCGATCGTCAAGGCAGTAGCTGTTGGTCGAACGATTTACACCAACATTAAGAAAGCTATCGCTTATCTTTTCTCCGGTAACCTTGGAGCTGTTATTGCTATCCTGTTTGCTTTGATTATGAACTGGATCAGTCCATTTACGGCGCTGCAGCTGCTGTTCATCAATCTGGCCAATGATTCACTGCCTGCAATTGCGTTAGGTCTCGAACCTAAAGAACCGAATGTCATGAAAGAAAAACCGAGAGATCCAGATGAAACGATTTTCTCCGGTCAAACACTTCAGACTGTCATATTCAGAGGAAGTCTGATCGGGCTGGCTGTCATTATTTCTCAGTTTATAGGGCTGCTGAACTATACACCTGAAATTAGTGTCGCCATGGCCTTTACTACCCTGATTCTGGCTCGTACCCTGCAAGTCTTTCCTGCTCGATCTATCACTCAGACGAGTGTGGAAGCAGGCTTCTTTAAAAATAAATTTGTCCTGATCGCTTTCGTTGTCTGTTCTGGCTTGTATAGTCTAACACTACTTCCTAGTGTCAGAGGAGTCTTCTCGATTCCTGACTCATTTGGATTTGTGCAGTGGGCTATCGCTGCCGGACTTGCCCTCAGCACGACAGTCATCATGGAGCTGAGAAAGAAAGTTCTGCCATTTAAATAAATTCATGTTATCAAAAAAACAGTGCGTTTCCCTTATTACAGGGAGCCGCACTGTTTTAGTTTAATTACTTTTCATCAGCTCGTCGACATAATTGACTGTATCTGGTTGGTTCTCTTCAATCTCTCTGATTTTATCTGCAAACTGAGGCAGATGATCTTTGTGAGCATAAAGCATCTGATCAAGTATATCTTTTGCAACGACTCCTCCTGGCACTAGCGGGTTGACGATAAATGCACTTAATGCACGATTATAGTCTCCATCGATTGCAGCACGGATGACGGTTTCTTCCATCCCTTTCATACTTTGGATGACGCCTCTCGCTTCAGGAGTGAAGGTTCCCCAGTTATAGGGCTCAAATCCGTGAGACGTGACCACCCCAGATACTTCTACAGCACAGTCATATGGCAGGTCTGTAACTGTTCCATTATTCTCGGTCGAAACGACCATTTCTGTGCGAAGATCGTTTTGAATTGCAGCAATGATTTCACACGCTGCATCACTATAATGTGTGCCTCCACGCTGGGACAGCTCTTCAGGCTTATAATCCAATTCAGGATCCTTGTAAAGCTCGAACAATCTCGCTTCGGTTTTCTTAACAACTTGAGCTCTGGTTTCCCCTTTCTCAAATTCCTCAATCGAGTGCTTCAGCATCTCATCTTCTGCATAATAATATCTATGGTAACCGCATGGAAGCATCTCAAGCGCTATGATCTGTTCGTAATGGAAACTGGCATTGTGAATATTTTTCAGATGGCTTTCCTGATCCTCGTCAGTCGGTTTGTAAATCGCATCGATGACTTCGTGTGTCCGCTCCAGCCCCTGCTTGTCCCAGACACGGTGCCAGTGGAAGTGGTTGATTCCGGCGAACTTGAAGAACAAGTCTTCTTCCGGGATATCCAGTTTTTCGGCAGCCATTTTTCGGTGGCCGATCGGCACATTACACAGACCTACTGTTTTCTTCCATCCACCATGCTTGATTGCCGCTTCTGTTACCATTCCAGCTGGATTTGTGAAGTTAACCAGCCAGGCATCCGGACACTGTGTTTTCATGTCTTCAATGATACCGAGAATAACGGGAATAGTACGGAAAGCTTTAAACATTCCCCCGGCTCCATTTGTCTCCTGCCCCAGTACGCCATGTGACAACGGGATACGCTCATCTTTCACTCGTGCATCCAGAAGTCCAACTCTAAATTGTGTAGTGACAAAGTCAGCATCTTTTAAAGCTGATTTTCTATCTAATGTCAGCGTAACTTTCCAGTCGAGCCCTGCTGCTTTGACCATTCGTCTGGCCATTGCGCCAACAATATCCAGTTTGTGTTTACCGGCTTC
Source organism: Alkalibacterium sp. s-m-28 (assembly GCF_054658175.1). Classification (NCBI taxonomy): domain Bacteria; kingdom Bacillati; phylum Bacillota; class Bacilli; order Lactobacillales; family Carnobacteriaceae; genus Alkalibacterium; species Alkalibacterium sp. s-m-28. Next base: position 7,307 of record NZ_BAAGIQ010000011.1, on the reverse strand, counting down.
GATATCTACAAGTACGATCTCACTGATTGGAAGTAAGTCTTTGCGCTTAATATATCCTTCGATCAGTTCAGGTGTATAACTGGACCCTCCACCGATTGTTACAATTTTCAATCCATCTTTTGCCATGTGTGCTTCCTCCTAATTTTAGTCTGCAAAATTCTTTACAAGCCAAGCTTAATGTATGTAATTGATTACAGACAAGCGCTTTCTTTATTTGTTTTGTTATCAGTCAGATTGATAACTGATAAGCTCTTTAAAACAGACTTTGTGTCAGAGAAGAACACCCCTTCTGTAATAGAATCTACACAATTAATGCAGTCTGTTCGCTTGAAGTATGGGACAGTCATGCTATACTTTGACATACTGAACAATGATTAATATAAACAAAGATAAAGAGGAGCATTTATGAATTTTACTGCAATAGATTTTGAAACAGCCAACCGCCAGACACACAGTGCCTGTTCTGTGGCATTGACGATTGTAAGAGACAGTGAGATTGTCGACGAGTATTATTCACTGATCCAGCCTGAGACTTGGTTTGACCGCATCAACACTCAGATACACGGCATTAGAGAAACGGATGTCCTTGATTCACCTAAGTTTCCTGAAGTATGGAATGAAATGAATCAGTACTTCACTAGAGACCAACTGGTGATTGCTCACAATATGCCATTTGACAAACGCATCCTAACTGGCACATTGTCTTATTACGGCTTACAGATCCCTCAGTTTAAAACCTTATGTACCGTCCGTTCCTCCCGGGCTCTGCTTAAAATTCTGCCGAATCATAAACTGAACACAGTAGCGGCTTATTATGGTATTCCGTTTAATCACCACCATGCTTTGGAAGATGCACGAGCGTGTGCGACAATTCTTCTGAATCAGGAAAAAGAATTTGGACAATCAACGCTGACCCGTTTTATTAAGTAGAATGGATAATAAGCAGGTAACATGACGGCGGGAGCTGGGTGCTATTGTGGCGACTGCTCCCTCAATCTGAGTCCATTTCCATCTGAATTCCGGTGTTACGTAAATATGGAAGGTCATACCAAATGTCATAAAAGCAAAAAATGCTGGACACTCCCCAATCATTTAGGGAATGTCCAGCATTTTTCTATAATACTAACCTGCTCATCTGACAAACATCGAGGTATTCACCAGCGTCCTTGACACCATATTTCATGATTGCTTCAAGATCGAAACCTAAAGACTCATACAGAGCTCGGCCGCGCGTGTTCCTGTGCTGAACCTGCAGCTGAAGACGCTTGATCACTTCGGACTCCTGTGCCCAGTCAATCAGGTCTTCCATCATCAGTCGACCCAGTCCCATACCCCAGTAATCCTTGTCGATCACAATGCCGATGTCTCCAATGTGCCTGATCTTCGGTTTGGAAGAAGCATGGATCGAAGCAATCCCGATGACTTGTCCATCAACAACTGCAAGGAGTATTGTATTGTTATCTGAATGATAAATTTTGTCCAGCTCTTCAGCTTCTTCTTCAACAGTGATACCCAGTCCTTCTTCCCCCTGGGTCATAAACCCTGTCTGAGTGGCTGTCCGATTCAGCAGATCGATGACTGCTTCGGCATCGTCCGGTATCGCTTCTCTGATAGTACAGTCCAGTGTCTGCTCTTTTACCATATCAAACTCACTCCAATCGTTCTAATACTTCTCTGTACTGGTCACCTTGGGCCGAGAATTTGATTTCACGGTCATTCAGATTGTCTGACGTATTGATTGACACTGCTATAAATTCTTCAGGAAGATCTTCTTTCATAAATGATCCCCATTCGACGACCGTGATTCCTTCGCCATAAAAATAATCATCCAGACCCAGGTCCTCATCTTCTGAATCTTCCAGTCGATAAAGATCCATGTGGTATAATGGGAGTTTTCCATCTGTGTATTCCTTTATCAATGTGTAGGTCGGACTTTTTACTGCCCTGCTTATACCTAGTGCCTCGGCTATACCTTTTGTAAAAGTTGTTTTCCCTGCTCCAAGCTGTCCTTCGAGAAGGAGCGTCATTCCGGGTTTCAGCTGATCAGCCAGTCGCTTGGCCAGTGCTTTTGTTTCTTCTTCACTGTGTGTGATCACTTTCATCATAATCCCTCATCATAAAAAATATACTTTATAGTACCATACCTGAACGTGTTTGTGCACATCAAAAAAGAGCCAGCGGATGCTGACTCTTCTTGCTATCCCGTTATTCGCCTAGTGCATTTTTTCCTAGAAACGCCCACAGCATCCAGATCGTCTGGTCGACATAGGTTTTCTGTTCAGTCAGAATATCTACGGTTACATCATCGTTCGCTTCATCAAACATGTCGATTCCTTTAGATAATTCATCTCTCAATGTTTCAAAATCATGAACGACTGATTCGATCATGTCTTCTTCACCTAAATGCTTCTCACCTGGTGCTTCTTTAATCGTTGAGTGATCGATAAATTCTTTCAAAGTAGAATACGGTTCGCCGCCCAGCTGCAGCAGTCTTTCTGCAGTTGCGTCAAAATGTTCTGTCAGTTCGTCATAGTACTCTTCGAGCTTTACATGCAGTTCGAAAAATGCCGGTCCTTTTATATACCAGTGTGCCTGGTGCAGTTTAATATAGAAAAGGCCCTGAGTTGCTACCAGATTGTTCAGATAACTTGTTACTGATTCTGTTGCCATTGATCAAACGCCTCCTAAAATATTTGTTCTTTCTATAGTTTATGATACATCCCTCACAATATCAATTGAAATGCTCAAAAAAAACAGAAGAAGTAAGGACTTCTTCTGGTTCATTTATCATGTTCCCTAAGGTCCAACTGTCAGGACAGCGCCGTCCAGTTCAGTTTCTCTTCCACCTAATACTGCAGTAGGATTCAACGCATAATTTCCTGGTCCAAGTGGCTGACCATCGATCAGCATATCCCAGACGAAGAAATGTTCACCTCTTGGTACGTTCTGACTAACAGCCGTTTCCGTCAGCAGTTCGCCTGTATCAGCATTTCGGACACGCAATGAGAACTGATCGACATCTGTCGTCAGATTGGCTAACCCGACCAGCAGGCCGTCCATCAGACCGAATTGTACGTCATTCAGAAGCGGGAAATCCGGTTCCTGAATAAACAGGATAGTCGGTACATCATATGACTTGACTCCATCACTAATTGTAAAGGTGCCCTCGACATAACCCGGTTCCAGATTAGAGGCAGCCACCTGTACATTGAAGTTGAATGAATTTGATCTGCCGGCCTGAATATTCAGATTGTTGCTGTTGCTGACTTTGATCCCGTTGTTTCCGGAAAAACTGACAGTATGACGTTTTCTGCTGTCTGACAGATTATGAATCTCAAAGCTCTGTCTTCGTACCTCTCGTCCTTTCTGCTTCTCGAAAACACCGAAAGAATGACTGCCAGGAATGATAAGAGTTTCAGCCTCGATCGCCTGAAGCACACGAACACTTCCTGCTCCTTGTGTATTATGCGGATACACTTGACCCTCTCTGTCAGTAAGCTGTTCAGCTGTGTTCATTAAAGCAGCCTTAACAAAATCGACGCTCCAGTCCGGGTGAGCTTCAAGGATAAGAGCTGCTGCCCCAGCTACATGAGGAGCGGCCATACTTGTTCCCTGTAGAGATGCATACGCTGGACCAGGTACTGTACTGATAATGCTGACACCAGGTGCGACCACATCGGGTTTTATCATCCAGTTCGTCATAACAGGTCCTCTGGAAGAGAAGTCTGCCACTGTTTCGCCAACAATATGACTAAATGAAGCTTCAATTGTCACTGTATTAAAGCCATTCTCCAGATCCTGCAGCAGTTTTTGTCCATCTTCAAGAGAAGCCATCAACGTCGGAACTGCCATGCCAGGTATTTCAGGCTGAGTACCTGCTACATTATTGAAAAGGATCGCACCAACAGCTCCAGCCTCAGCTGCATTCTGAGCTTTTTCGACAAATGGATATTCTCCTCTTTGAATCAAGGCAATCTTACCTTCGACATCGAGAGAAGCAAATTCCTCAGGACTGCCCAGTCCGGCATAAACATATTCTAAGGTCTGACCGTTTAGTGCAAGTAGAGCATCTTCACCAGGATATCCCATCACTTCAATTGAAGGGAAGACTTGAGCTGATTCTGTGTTGACTGAAGCTTCGAATACATTGTAAGGAAGTTGTGTAGCACCGACTGAAATGGCATCTCTTGATGTTCAAGGAGACCCTGCTGTCCAGTTCTGAGGACCAGCATTTCCGTTAGCAGTGACAGCTACTACACCTTCGCCCATAGCGGTGTCCAGAGCGATAGAAGTAGGGAAGTCAGGATTATTGACCGTCGCACCTAATGACAGGTTCATTATATCTGCCCCATCTTCGACTGCCCGTTCGATCGCAGCGACGACATCACTCGTTGTTCCGCTTCCTCCCGGACCAAGTACTCGGTAGGCAAGCAGGTTCGCATCAGGTGCTACCCCTTTGATCTGTCCGTTTCCAGCTATGGTACCCGCCACATGCGTCCCGTGATTCGTTGCCAGAGCCGGATTCAGAACATCTTCAATCAAGGTCTCCTGAGGATCATCGTCATTATCTACAAAATCCCATCCTTTATAGTCACCGAAAGCATGAACCAGAGCCGGATGTGTATAATCCACTCCAGTATCAATCACAGCTACAGTTACTCCTTTTCCAGTGTACCCGGTATCCCAGGCTTCAAAAGCCTCTATGTAAGGTGCGCTGTCCAGCATTTCTGGAGTGACTTCGTTGACATCGAACTGCTGTGTATCAGTCACTTCATACTCCTGATCAGGATAGACTGATTTGACACCCTCGATCATCAGAAGCTTACCGATATCACTTTCAGACAGGTCGACAGAAAAGCCTGAGAAAAGCTGATCGTATTCCTGATTGACTTCGGCCTGTCCACCGGCTGCTGCTAATTCATTTAGAATGCGTTCCCGTTCTACAGATAATCTGAACTCAGACTGAGTACGTCCCTGCTGTTTTGCCTGAAGGACCGCTTCTTCTTCAAGTTCAACAATGACTGTTAAAATGTCATCCGACAGCAGATCTGAATCCAGATGAAGTTTTGGACTAGATCCTTCTGAATTCCCACCGTTTCCTTCTGCACTGACTTGGCTGATTGACGATACGGAAGATATCCCTAATAGTAGAGACATCGATCCTGCTAAAATTGAAGTGAACTTATTTTTCATTTGACTACTCCTTTTCTCCTTAATCGAATCATTAACATTTTATAATAAATATCCATTATTTTTAATAAGATATTAATAAAGAGACTAGCATACCTTATTATGAACTGCAACATTTTTTATAACATAAACAAATTATTACTATTTATATTCAAGTTGTTCTATTCAGCACACTTCCTCCTGCCAAAAAACACTTATTCTTTTTTACTCAGTGATTGTATCTTTTTCGACAGGTTTACCTTAATCAGTTATACTTATACATGAATGACGAGGAGGAAATTCTATGACTCAAGTAAGAAAAATCATCACTGGAGTGATCCAGGAAAACTGTTATTTAATCTATTCAGGATCAGATGCACTTATTGTCGATCCTGGGGATGAAACAAGTAAAATCAAGGATGAACTGGAAGAGCTGGGTGCGCGGCCTTTAGCAATCTTGTTGACACACACGCATTATGATCACATTGGCGCACTAGAAGACCTTAGAGTCGATTATGATATCCCAGTTTATGTCAGCCCGGAAGAAGTGGACTGGCTCGGGGATCCCTCTAAAAACCTTTCTGTTTACGGTTCAAATGAAATAACAGCAAGAGAGGCAGAATTTACTTTCAATCCTGCAGAAACCGTATCGATCGGTCCATTTACATTTGAAGTCGTCTCAACTCCAGGACATTCTCCTGGCGGCGTAAGTTTCATTTTTGTAAAAGATGGCTTCGTTCTTTCAGGCGATGCCTTATTCAAAGGCAGTATCGGCAGAACCGACCTGCCCGGAAGCGAACCGGAAAAATTGATTCCCTCAATAAAAAAAGAACTCTTCAAACTTTCCGATGATACCATTGTCTACTCAGGACATGGCATGCAGACGACGATCGGTAACGAAAAACAGACAAATCCATATTTCAATTAGAAAAGAGGTCTAGGCGATTGAAACGAATTTTATTACTTCACACTGGCGGAACCATTTCGATGAGTACAGACCAGCGTACAGGAGCGGTAAAGCCAAGCGACGAGCATCCGCTACACCAGTACAGTCACTTGTTTGAAGAAAATCTGGAAATTATTGAAGAGGATATCTTTCAGCTTCCTTCTCCTCATGTGACACCGCATGATATGCTTAGCCTTCAGAAAAGACTGATTCAAGCCGCTGAAGAAAACATTTATGATGGAGCAGTCATTACTCATGGCACAGATACACTTGAAGAAACAGCCTATTTTCTAGACCTTACTCTAGATATTCCTTTTCCTGTAGTTCTCACAGGAGCTATGCGCCCTATTGATGAACTTGGTTCAGACGGCGTACGTAACTTGCAGAATGCTATATGGACCTCTCTTTCTCTTGATGCGAGAGATAAAGGGGTACTGGTTGTTCTAAACGAAGAGATTCATACAGCGCGGTATGTTACAAAAACACATACAACAAATGTTGCTACTTTCAGAACCCCCACTTTCGGACCGATCGGTATCGTTTCAAAGCATGAAGTTCGGTTCTTTCAGAAACTGATTTTCAACGAAACGTATCCAATCGAAAAAGCTGATAAGAACGTCTGTATGCTTAAGTCTTATGCGGGTATGGACAGTACGCTGTTTGATGCCCTGCTCAGTACTGATCTGGACGGCTTGGTCATAGAGGCACTCGGTGCTGGTAATTTGCCCCCTGCTGCTTTACCGGGACTAAAGAAAATTCTTGAAAAAAATATTCCTGTCGTTATTACTTCCAGAGCATTTAATGGAATAGCTCAGGATATCTATGCTTATACAGGCGGAGGTAAACACTTGAAAGAGCTTGGAGTGATATTTGCCCCAGGACTTTCAGGTCCGAAAGCACGAATTAAACTGCTGATTCTTTTGGAACAGGCTTTTGATAATAAACAGATCGACTTGATCTTTAAAAAATAAAGCACACACCTTAATTCAAAAAAAATAAGCCCGAGGCAAGCGATATATGTCGCTTGCCTCAGGCTTATTTGTCGAATTTAAATGATCTGAATGCTTTATCTAAAATAGCCGAGAAGACCCCCACTTCTTACGAAGTGTAAAGTGGGGGATGAATCGGCTTCGGACACGGGGTGGCTTTAGCCGTCCCGATTGTCCGATTGTTCGAGTGCTGTTTGAATCAA